>CAYRKK010000009.1:0-23795 GCA_964424875.1 Candidatus Woesearchaeota archaeon | reverse complement strand
TTAATTTTCGGTTAGAATCATAGAACTTTGCCTACTTTTGCAAAGTTCTCTAAAGGCTAGAAGTTAAATTAGTTTTAAAGAATAAAAGATATTTAAATTTCAAAATCTCTGATTTTGACTAAATGTCCTGTAGGAACTAAGGTGGCAACCCCTTTAAATAAATCTACACGATGATTGAATATAACACTTTAAAATTAACAAGAAGCTTGGTTCTGATTTAACCATCTTTCAAAAACCTTTTTATAGTTGTTTAATTTAATTATTATATGAAAAAGGGTATTGAACATAGAGAAAAATTTGAATGGAATAATCATAAGAGTTTGAAAAGATTATATATTGCTTTGGTTATTTTGATTTTTGCTGTTCTTGTTTATTTAGGATATTTTTTGTTTTTTGCTACTGAGGCTTGCAAGGATTTGGAATGTTTTCAAAATGCAATGTTAGATTGTGAAAAGGTTTGGATGATTAGAGAAGATGAATCTGCTGCTTGGAGATATGAGATTTTAGGGAATTCTGGAAGTTCTGAAGATGATGTTTGCAGTGTTAAAGTTGATTTATTAAAAATAAAAAAAGGAGAAATAAAGATTGAAGATTTGCAAGGTAATTCTATGACTTGTGAAGTTCAAAAAGCAGGAGGTATTTTTCCTGAAGAAGATATGTCAAAATGTAGTGGTGTTTTAAAAGAAGAGCTTCAGGAGATTCTTATTCAGAGAATGCATAATTATCTTTTAGAAAATATTGGTGAGATTGAAGAGGAGTTTATTGGGGTTTGAAAGGAAGATGAGAATTATAGAAAGATTAATATTCTTCTAAAAACTCATAAATCTCTCCTTGTTTATGGCTATTAAGTGAAACATGTAATTCTCCTGTTGAGGGTTTTAAATTTAGAAATTCTCTATTGACTAGTTCTTTAATTGCTTGTTTCATTTCTTTAGTTCCTCTTAAATGACTTGGTAATGCTTTTTGTAAGTTTTTGAGCTGAGTATGTCTTCCACCCCAGATGTTTAAGTTCATAAGTTTTCTAAGAAATCTTTTCATTATTACTTCTTTTAATTCCATAAATAATTAAATGGATTAGGATATTTAATATTTTCACTTATAAAATATAGGAACATTAGTGTTCCAAAATAGAAACACTTATAAAGTTTGGTTATATTAATTAAACATGGAAACTCAAACTTTATTTAGAAAAGCTCTTGGAGATACTCCAAAAATAAGAGTATTGGAATTTCTTATAGAAGGAAGAGAATTAGATTATAGTATAAGTGATATTGCAGAAGGTGCTGAGATAGGGAGGACTACTTTGTTTAGAATATTTGATGATTTAATTAAAAGTAATGTTATAGTTCCAACTCGTATAATTGGAAATGCTAAATTATATAAACTGGATTTAGAAAATAAATTTATTAAAAAATTAGTTGAAGTTTTTGATGAAATAATTTTAGGGAAAAAGGTTGTTGTTTGAGGGTTATTGAGCAAAATCGAGAAAAAGGCTCTTGATGTTTAATGAACATATAATGGGATTCCTAATTCTTCTGGATTATCGCAATGGCTTTCTAAAATCTCTCTTGGTTCCCCTTCAAAAACATCACCAAATTCAGTATACAATTCTCTAACATATTTAGTGGGATGATTATTATGAAAATATGCCCTTATTCTGTGTGTTTGTTCCTTTGTAACCCCCCATAATCTAGGCAAATCATCTATTGGATGGTTTGCAGACAATGCTGCAAGACCTAAAACTGACAATGTGGGCTTTCCATTAACGCGTGGTAATGGTTATAAAGTATCAAAAAGAGCCCTATCTTGTAGAATATTCTCTAATAAATCGTTGAATGCACATTTTTCAGTTTGATTCATAGAGAAGAAAATCCTCTTAAGTTTATAAACTCCATTGCACCTTCTCTCACTCAAATCTCTTATCTCTCTTTTCAATACTTTTATATACAAATTTAATTTTAATTTAATATCATGACAATAAAATTTGGACCAGCAGGATTAGGACCTGTGAAAGATGCTATAAATAACTTGGAAGAGTTTAGTAAATTGGGTTTGAAAGCTTGTGAAATTGCATTTACTTATGGAATTTATATTAAAAAAGAAGAAGATATTAGGGAGATTAGAAAAGCTAGTGATAAGTTTGGTGTTAAGTTAAGTATTCATGCTCCTTATTGGATTAATTTGAATGGTAAGGGGGAGAAGAAAACTGAGGAAAGTAAAAACAGGATTTTAAGATGTTGTGAAATTGGTGATAGGTTGGGTGCTGAAGTTATTGTTTTTCATGCTGGTTATTACCGGGGAATGGATGAGGATAAGAGTTATGAGAATATTAAGAAAGCTATTTTAGAGATGATGGTAGAAATTAAAAAAAGGAAGTTAAAGGTAAAGTTGGCTCCTGAAACAATGGGAAAGATTAATGTTTTTGGTAGTGTTGAACAAATTAGTAGATTGGTTAATGAAACAGGTTGTGGTTTTTGTTTGGATTTTGCACATGTTTTAGCAAGAGATAAAAAAGTGGATTATGAAAAAATTAAAAAATTGTTTCCAAGCAAAGATTGGCATTGTCATTTTTCTGGAATTGAATATGGTGAGAAAGGTGAGAAGAGGCATAAAAAAACTTCTTATGAATCATGGAAAAAGTTATTAAAAGAGCTGCCTAAAAATAAAGATATTGTTATTATTAATGAAAGTCCTGAGCCTGTTGAAGATAGTGTTGAGGGGTTGAGGGTTTTTAGGAGTTGAAGATTTTAGAGAAATACGGGATTATTCATCTTTCTTCTGAGTTTCAGAATATACCTCAGTATACTTTTCTTTTCTTTTTATTGCTGAATCAATTTTATTAAAAATTCTTTGTGCTTTTTCTGGATTTTTTTTAGAAAGATTTAAAATAAAAAGAATTTTTCTTAAAACTTGTTCATAAGTTTCTCGATTATGTTCTTTAAGATGGTCTAATCTTTTTTTTGTTTCTCGACAGACTTTTATTGTAGTTATGTTTTTTGAGTTGCTTGTTTTTGTATTCATAAAAGGTATACTTTGGTGTACTTTATAAATCTTTCTATAAATGTAATTATTACATAGTTACTACAACATAGAAAAGTTTATAAACAGAATTTATGTCTTAAAACTAATTAAATTTAAAAACCTTAACATGAAAAGTAAAGCAATTTTGGTTTCTTTTGTAGCATTATTTGCTATAGTTTTTGCTTTAAGTTTAGTAGCTGCAAGTGAATTTGTTGAAGTTACAGATGTAGAGATTGATGGAGTTTCTTATGAAGCTGGTCAAACACTTGGATTATCTGTTTCAGAGACAATACCTGTTGTAGTTAAGTTTACTGCACTTGATGATGGAGATAATACAACATCTGGTGTTTCTGACGTAAGAGTCAAAGTTTACATAGAGGGTTATAAAGATGAAATATCTGAGACAACTTCAAGATTTCATATTCTTGAAGGGAATACATATGTCAAAAGATTTTCATTGAAATTACCTTCAAGTTTTGACATTGAAGACCTTACAGAAGATGTTAGTTTACTTATTAGAATCAGTGCAAAGGGCGAAGAATCAACAGAGGTTTATGTTCCATTGGAACTACAAAAAGACCTTTATAATTTGAATCTTTTATCTCTTGATGCAACTGATGTTGTTTATGCAGGAAGTACACTTGCTGTTGATGTTGTTGTTGAAAACAACGGAAATGACAGACTTGATAATGTTTATGTGAAGGCTTCTATTCCTGGTTTAGGAATCAGCAGAACAGTATATGTTGGAGACTTAGAATCTGTTGCAGATGGTTATGATGATGACATCAACGATGCAAGAGAGAAAAGAGTTTACTTGACTATACCAAGAAACGCTGTTCCTGGAAATTATGAACTAGAAGTTGAAACATATAATTATGATACAAGTGTGACAGCTACTACAAGAGTTGTTGTTAGAGATGTTGAAGCAGGTATTTTACCTTCTGTAACATCAAAGACAATTGCACCTGGTGACGAAACAAGCTTTGATCTTGTTTTAGTTAATCCAAATGATAGAATGGTTGTTTATACAATTACCCCTGAAGAATCAAAGGGTTTGATTGTAGAAATAAGCGAACCTGTTGTTGGTATTGGTGCTGACTCAAGCAAAACTATAAAAGTTAATGTAAGAGCTACAGAAAGTATTGAAGAAGGTACATATTTAGTAAGTGTTAATGCTAATAGTGAAACTGGCTTGGTAAAACAAGTTAGTTTTAGTGTAAGTGTTGAAGAACCTTCTAGAGGAATTACTGGAGCTAGTATTGGACAACCAACAAACACTGTTGTTGTTCTTACAGTTATCTTAGTGATTATATTTGTAGTTCTTTTGATAGTACTTATTGTGCTTTTAACAAAGAGACCAGCAGAAACTGAAGAATTCGGAGAAACAAATTATTATTAATTTTTTTTTTATTTTTTTTTATTTTTATGATGATTTTTTTTTATTTTTAGGAGAGGGATTTATTTCTTTTAGATATTTATAAATTCTTTGCTTCATTTAAATCTTTTTCAAGTTCTCCTTGATTAAGAGTTTTAGAAAGATTATCTTCCTTCCTTTCATGAAGATAAGTTCCAAACTGATGGCCCCCTATTCCTAACCCAATTCCTACCATAAGTGGAATAAAAGAAATAGCTAGAGAAAATCCATCTCTTTGATTTTGTGTGAGATCTGACCAACTAAATGAGTAACAATAAATAATAGTTGCAGCACTTCCTAAAAAACCTCCAACACTTCCTAGTGTACTCAATAAACAGCCTGCATAATTTTCTTCCATAATTAGAAGCAGTATAACTTATATTTAAAGTTTATAGTTTTTATTGGATTTATTGATTTTTATCAGAACCTGCATGTACTAAAAACGAGCGCCATATGGCACACGGACATACAGGTTTTACCTGTTAAGTAAGTAATATAACATATAATTTAAATGTTGTGGTTTTTTGAGGGGGTGGAGAAAGAAAGGATTAAATAATTAGTTGTTTATGTTTGGTTATGAGAATAAAAGAGATGATTGAAGGGGATCAGATAAAATTAGCAGATAGAAACCTTTAAATAACACTTAATATAAAATAGTATTATATGGTAAAGATAATAACTGAAAGGGAAAGGGAAATAATAAAAAAGAAAATTGATAATCGTAGTCTGACTCAAAACGAATCAAATATCTTAAGCAAATCCATCAGGACTAAATTAAAAGAAATAAGCAAAATAAATACAGAGGAGTTATTAAATAAACTTGAATACAACCAAGAGGCAAGGTCAATTGAAAAGAGGATAAAAGAAATTGTTCTAAGAAATGTCTCTCAAGTAGTTGCAATAATTATCTGTGGTTCTGCAATACAAACTAATTACAAAGAGTATAATGATATTGATGTTATTATTGCTATTAGGGTAGCAATAAAGAGCAAAAAAAAGAAAAGAGAGTTGATAGAAAAATTAGAAAATGCTGGAAAAGATAAGAGCCTTAATTTAGATATTCAGATTTATGCAAAAGATTCAATTTTAAAGCAATATCCTAGTGATCCTTCATTAATTTATCAATTAAAAGATTCAAAGATTATTTATGGAAAATTAAAAATTCCTAAGAAAATAGAGCTTTATAATATAAATTTAAAAATGAAGCTTGATTGGAGTGATGTTCAGGATAATTCTCCGCAAGAAATCTATAAATCATTAAGAAATGCGATTCTTGTTAAACTTCTTTTGAAGAAGATAGTGGATAATAAAATTTTAAAAATGGAAATAGAGAAAGAAATAGGGAGAAAAACAATAAATAATTTAAAAAATAATAAAGCATCTGTGGAGGAAAAGAGATTAGCAAAACTTCGCCTAAAGAATTTAATAGAAGAATTAGAAAATGATTTGCAGGGGGAACTATGGGAAAAAAGAGTGCAATTGACAGTTTGAGCAAAGTCATAGCAAATGTGATAGTGCATAAGGTTTTGTTAAGATATACAAATAAACCAGAATCTGTAAGTCATTTGAATTATGAAGTTACAGAATATAGGGATACAGCAATTTCAAAAGCAGAAAAATTTAATTGGAATAAATCAGATAAAGAAGAGATAAAGTCAAATGCATGGAGATATTTTAAGAGTAAAATGAATACAAGATACAGAGATGTAATGTTTCCGATGAAAGAAGCAGTAAGGTTTTTGAATCAGACTATGGAAGAGATAGGGATTGGTTGGTGAAGAGATGAAGGAGAGTTAGAATAAAATAGAGAAAATGAAAATTAAAGAGATGAGTGAGGAGAATAGGCCGAGATTTTCTTATAAAAAATCTTCTTTATTTAATTTTACCCACTTTGAGGCAATTTTTAAGAGCTGATTTGAAGTTGAAAATTTAGATTTTCTTTTTCTATCAAAATAAGTATAAATAATTATTTTAAAACCCTTTTGTTTCATTCTTTTAATAACTGGCACAGAATCTGAAGCAATTAAAATTATTTTTTTAATTTCTGGATAGTTTTCCTTAATATCATACATATCCATGATAACTAAAGCATCAACTCCTTTTTGGCAAAAATCTTCTTTTCCTTTTTCATTGATGTATTTTTGACATCTCCCCTCTCTTAAAGTTATCCATCTTTTTTTTCTTAACATTTTGGTCATATTTTGATATCTGCTCATTAAGAAAGCTTCTCTCTCTGTTTGGTTTGGGCTTTGATAAGGTGGAGCAGTATAAACAAAAAGATGTTTTAGATTGAAATTTTCTTTTTTGCATATATTTCTAAATGTTTGTAAATATTTATTTGGTTTCCCATCTTCTTTTTGAAAATGTTTTTTTACTAATCCAAAAAATCCATCATCAACAAAAATTAAAGTATCTTCCATAAAAAATGCCTCCAAAATCTTCAGAAAAATAAAGCATCTGGCAACCCATTCTGATTACCAGGGATCATACTCACAATCCGAAGATTGCTAAAATAAATAAGATAATTAAGTTTATAAGTTTTCTGGTTTTTTGAGGGTTGTGAAAAAGAAAATTAAATAAACAATGGTTAGTTTGTTTTGTTATGAGAATTAAAGAGATGCCTGAAGATGGAAGGCCGAGGGAGAGGTTTTTAAAGTATGGTGGAGAAGTTTTGAGTGATGAGTTGGTGAGATGAATTAGAAAATTATTTATAATCTAAAACAAATTTAGTATTATGAAAAAGTTCATTAAAAAAATAGGTTTTGACAGTGATTCTATAATAATTATGATTGATGATAGATATGAATTTCAGGGATTAAAACCATATATTTTCAAAAGAAGTAATATTTTATATATTAATTATATTGTTTTTAAAGAAGTTCTTGGTTTTCTTATTAAAAATAGGGGTTTTAATAAAAGTCAGGCTGTTCAAAAGATATTCAAATTTTTAAGAAAAAATAATATATCTTTTATTAAAAAATCTCAAATAAATCAGGAAAGTTTTATTGTTATTTTTAACAAATTAAAAAAATATAGAAAAAAACTAAAGAATGAGGTTGAGGATGAAGATTTGAGAATAATTTCAGTTTATAAAATAAATAATATTGATAGTATAGTGAGTAGAAATGCTTATCATTTTAAACCTTTTTGCAAATATCTTGGGATATCTTTTATAGGTGTTAAAGAGGATGTTGACATAATGTGGAGAAGAACCTTTGGCTGAAAAAAGAGAAAATATTAAAATTCTTCTGCTATCTCTTCAAACTCCTTTAAGTTAAGGTTTCCTTGTTTTTCTAATATCCTTATATCCTTTACAGCTTTTGCTGCTTCGTCAAGACGTTCTTTACCTGCTGAAGAAATAAAAAGTTTAAGCTCCATTAATTCCCACTCTCTTTCAGCTATTTCTGCTGCTATTACCTGTGTTTCCTGGATAACTACTTGTTTCATTTTTTCTTTTTCTGAATTGAGAAAATCTTTTATTTGTATTGTTTCCATTTTTTATCTTGTTTTTATATTTATTTAAAGATTATTATGTTTAAAAAGTTATCTTATATTTTGATAGAAGTATTAAGCTTTTAGATAATTTTTTATAAAGGGGGTTGTTTGTTTTGTTATGAGAATTAAAGAGATGGTTGAAGATGTTTAGATGATAGTTAAAGGCTAGGAGAGTTAGAGATACTTGCTTCATTTTGTCCATGTGTAACAAGGGATTTATAATTTCCAAATAAAAAAGGAGCATAAAATTGAGCTTCTGGAAATTCTTTTGTTGTGCTTAAATACCAAATGTTTTCTTCCATTTTCTCTTTAGCTTTTTCAACTGATTTTTTAACATTTGATCCTTCAATTAGTGATTTTACTAAAATGTTTGAAGGTTCTAGAAATAATTTAGCTATTTTATCTCTTCTAGGAGAAGCTTCTTTATTTGGGTCTTTTCCTAAATTAAAATCATCATCATATCCAATAAAACAAATAGCTCCTTTTGTTACTACAAGCTTTCCTAATTTTTGTGCAGAAGAACAAGTTAAAGAATAAGTTATTGTATCTGAAAGAACTTCAGGATTTTCTTTAGAAATTATAATTTCATTTTTATGTCCTGCAATTATATCTGGACTTCCATGGCCATTAAACATAATAAAATCTGGTTTTTGTTTTTCAATTAGATTGATAATTTCTTTTTTATTTGCTTGTTCTTTTTCTCTATTTATTGTTTTATGTCTGTTACTTTTAGAAAATTCAATTAGTTCTTTACTATAATGGTGTAGATAAGAAAGGGTTCCATCATGCCAAGGTCTGGAAAAAAGAATACAGCTCATTTTATTTTTTTATTAAAAAACCTTTTTTAAAGGCTTTAAGGTAATCTAGTTGAAGTTTTATTATTTTATTACCTATATTTGTATTTCCCTCCACATTTTTTATTAGTTCATCTCTATCCAAAAATTTACCCTCAGACATACCAAAAGAAACTTTTACATTTGGAGGGGCTTGCCTAAGTCTTTCTATAACTATTTCCTTTTTTATTTCATTTATGTCTTTTTGTTTATCTTCAGTCATATTATCTCCAATTTTCTTAATATTTTTAATATTTCTTTTCCATTCTCTGTTTTGTTTTTAATTTCTTGGTAAGCTAAATTCCAGCTTACAGGTTCTTTATCTATTACCACAATAACATTATCTCTTTCTTCAAGAGGGACTCCAGAATAAACCTTAAAAAAATCTTCTGCTTTTTCCATATGATTTTAAGTATTCTGAGGTTTAATAATTTAACTGATTTTTATTTTTGTTGTTGAGGGAAAGAAAGGGTTAAATAATTAGTTGTTTATGTTTGGTTATGAAAATTAAAGAGATGAGTGAGGAGAATAGGCCGAGGGAGAGGTTTTTGAAGTGGAAAGGCAAAATCGAAAGATATAAAAAGTTTTTTAAACTAATTATTATGTGAAAAGATAATGGAATTAGTTAATTTATTTAAAAGAAAGATAGAAGACCTCAGGTGGTTTAAGCTTAATTTTAAAAGTATCCAAGAGACTTATGGTGGCAGTTATATAGCAGTTGAAGATTTAGAGATAATTGAGCATGATAAAAATTATTCATATCTTTTAGAAAAATTAAAGAACGCAGGTTATGATACTTCCAAAGTATTAATTAAAAAAGTTCCAAATAAAAAAGAGTTTCTTGTTTATTATGGTTAAAAAAATCTCTCTAATAAATACTCCTGACCAGAATGATTTAAGTAATATAGTTTCACTAAGGAGCATAAGGGGAAGTACTTATGTTGATTTTGTAGTTGATACTGGTAGTCCTCTTACAATTATTCCATTTCAAAAAGCAAAAGAACTTAACTTACCAATAAAAGATCTTCAAGGAGAAGAAAACATTCGCTTACTTGGTACAAGGCATAAAATTCTTAAGTTTCCTAAAGGCCTTACATTCACATTTTTATGTGAAGATGGAGAAATACTAAGTTTTGACTACTCTCCTTTAATAGCTAAACCTTGTAAAGAAGATGAAAATTGGGTATTAACAGAATTAATAATAGGGACTGATTTTCTCAGAGAAAAAGGATTTAAATTATTCTGTGATATGAAAAATAATATGGGTTTTTTAGAAGAATGAGATTAGATAATTTTTTATAAAGGGTTTTGTTAATTAAAGAGATGATAAATAAAAAAATAATAAAATTAAAGGGAAACAAAAAGGGGGTTGGGGTTGGTTGGGAGGTTTTGTTGAGAGGGAAGAATGAGAATTAAGGAGATGGTTGAAGAGGAGAGGGGGTTTTTAAATCTCAATAGGAATTTCAAGTTGGTTGTTTGCTTTGTCTTTGATAGTGAGTTGGAGGTTTTTGTAAAGAGGTTTTAGTCTGAATTTTTTTGTGCATTTTCCATTTCTTAATCTACTAGAGCATAGTTTTTTTGTTTTTTCTCTTCCGCGATAAGTATAAGTTAGAAAAACTTTGTCAAGGTTTTTTTCTGTTATTGATATGTCGAAGTAGATGCATTTTGAATCATTGTGCCAGGATGAGTTTGGGTTGTTGATTTTTGGAGGGGTTGTGTCTACTTTTACTGGAGTTGATTTTGATTTATCTTTGTTTCCTGCAATGTCTTGTACAGTGAAATAATAATTAATTTCTTGATCATCATAGTCAGATAAGTTTATATTAATATAACATTCTTTATATGTTCTTGATTCTGTGCAATCTTCTAAATCTAAGAAAAGAGTTGGGTTGAAGTTTATTGAAATATTTACTGGATTGTTTTCTTTGAATTTAATATAGAAGTTTGAGCCATTTGTGAATTTGTTTCTTTTAGGTTCTGTTTTTGAGATTCTGGGGTCTTTGTAATCATTAGAAAAAGTTATTTTATGTAGTTCTGGTTCTCCAATATAAGGAGTACATTTGATAGTTAATTTATGTTCTCCTTCTTTAAAACTTTTTGATCTAAAATAGTTATTGCAATTTCTACAAAGTCTTTTCCATTTTGGTCTTGAATCATCAAGGTCAAGATATTCTATTTTAGCAAGTTTTTCTGTTGCTTTGATATTAAAGGGGATTCTTCTGTCAGGGTAGATTTTGTTGTTTTGTGGGGAGTAGGGGGTGCAGAGAGGAGGAAGGTTACATTCCCTATTAGTTTCATTACATTCGTATTCGCATGAATGACATTCCCCACTAGAAGAACTAGTACAATAAGATTCTTCTGTTCCTGGATTATGGCAAGTATAATTAATTATAGTTTCACAAGTGTTGTTTCCATCACAATATTTTTCATATGTAAAATTACTACAATCTGAATCAATACTGCAATTAATAACTGGTTCTGCTTCAAATAATAAATAATATTCCTCTCCTAAAGTTATTTTTCCAGATTCATCTTCTAATGCAAAATCATACATAATGTTAGAATAATTGTAATCTGTAAAATTGATATAAAAACTGCAAAAAATATTTTCTCCAGAGGAACAATTTTGAATATAACCTAAAAATAAAATCTCTTCATCCCCACTCGGGGGATTCAGGTTTTGAGTGTTAAATAATCCCTCACCTAGATTTTGACTAGTTGCACTTGTTTGCGTCTCTTGTTCAAGATAATCTTCCAAATTTAAAGCTGAAGATACAAAATACATTCCATCAGGAGTAGTATAAACTGAAACATTATAATCCTCTAATAAAATCATTATTTCATTTAGATAACCTAATCCTTTTACCTGCGTTATTCTCAATTCATCATTAGTATTTTCTCCAAGATAATCCGCAAGATTTTGTAAGGCATAAACCCAAGAACTTGCAGAGGTACTTGTGATATTAGTAATATATCCTACATAATATTTTCCATCTTTTGTCATATATCCTCTCTATCTTTTTCATTGAGTTGAACTGAATAAATTTCTTCAGAGTTAGAATCTTTCATAGTAGTCATACTTAATTTTACTTTACTTTCGATCTTTTCAATTTCTTTTAATTTTGGATCTATTTTTTCTTTATAATCTCCTTTTATTTTGCGACTTACTTTACCTAAGTTTTGTTTAGAAAGTATAATAATAACAGGTAATTGCTCATCATTTTCTTCTACATATTCCTTGAACTCTTTTTTATCTAAAATGTTGATTAAATTTTTGTTAGATCTAGCAAATGGTTTAATATCCTTTCTACCTTTTTGTTTACTGGACATAGCTCTAACTTCTATTTCTTCTTCAACTTCTATACCAAGCCTTTCTATTAAAGGTTTATAACTCATTGTTTTATTTGTCAGATTTTTAGAATCAACTTCTTCAGATCCATTGATTATTTCAGAAATATTACTTTGTCTTTTAGAATCATTCAAATCATATGAGGAGCTTACCGGAATGATTATAGAAGTCACTAGAAAAAAGAAGAGGACTGTCAAGATTTTATAATTTTTCCATTTCATTTTCTTTTATTTTTAATTATAGTAGCAAGGATAATCAATAAGATAAGTAAAATAATCCCCCCTACTAAAAGAATTATTAATAGATTATTATTTCTAACAGAATCATCCTCTTTTAAAGAAAGTGCATAATCACAACCAAAATTTTCTTTAAAACCAATACTATTTTTCGGACAAACGCATTCATCATCAATCCATTCTCCATCTGAAGATTCACATAAAACCTGATCTAAAATTTCTGTACATTGTTTAAGATTCTCATTCCATGAGAATCCTTGGTGACATTTACAATAAAATTGAGGGCAAGTATCTCCTTCTCTTTGATCACATCCAATTTTTTCTGTCCATACTCCTCCCCCCTCAATACATTTTTCTTCACTTAAGGCATAAACACTCAGCGTGTTTAGTATTAATAAAATAATAAATACTGTATATAGTCTTCTCATTTTTTATATAATTTAAGTGATTTTAGATAATATAAACCTTTCTCAAAAAAATTCATTCAAAATGAATAGTAAAATCAAAAGCATTTTATCAGGAATAATATTTGTTTATGTATACACCAACATCAAAGTTTTATTTAAAACTATCCCACCACTAAGAATTAATAAAATTAGATTTTAATCACATTTCTCTTCTGTTTTGTATTTTGTAACTGGTCTGTATGCTGTAACTTCCTTAGTTCTTTGAACATCCCTATACTTTGTTACTTCTTCACAAATTTGTTTTGTTGGAATTTTAGCTACATCAAATCCTGCAGATATTCCATCTTTATTAGCAATACCACTAGGGCCATCACTTATTAAAGTGACACTTTGAGTAAAACTTTGAGTTGTTTGAGGATAAATACTTAAGGATGAAGTTTTTGTTTCATATAATTTATGGTCGACATTAAACCTTATATCTACCTTCCAAACTCCGCTTTTTTCAGAATCTAGATTATTTATATCTCCTGAATAGGTAAGAGTTCTTTTTGCACAAAAAGTTTCTTCATCATCACATATATAAGTCCCCCAAAAATTATTATGCCCTTTGTGACAAACCTTATCAAAATCTAAACAAGAAGAAGTTATCCAGTGTTCATTTGTTACAGAGTATGCTAAATTTTTATTTTCGCATTTATTGTCAGTATAAGGAATTGTCTCAGTATAATATTCCGTTTTTAAATACTCTTCTTCTTCTTCATAAGAAACCTGAACATCTCTACAATTTTGAAAAGTTTTAACAACATTCCCAGTAATTCCAGAAGAACTATTAACTTCACTAAAAATAAGAAATCTTAAAATAATCAAAACCACAGTTAGTCCAAATCCTAAAAAGAATAATGAAACCCTATACCATTCATTCACTTGCGCCCTTTTCTCCATAAGAAAACTAATGAAAAACACTATTTATAAGTTTTGTCTATGGAATTTTTAAATTTTAGTAGTAAAAAACAGAGGTTTATTTAATGTTTTTTATTTTTTATTACCCTCCATTTTAATTTCTTTGAATTTTGTTTTTTTATCTTTTCAAATAACCAAGTCCACAATGGCTCCTCATTGCTTTTTCTCTTTTTAGATAATTATCAACTAAAATTCCAATGATAACACAACCAAATAACAAGAGGGATAATGAAACTAAAATATTTTTATCAAATAAATAAACTCCTGCACCGATTGGTGTTATTCCTAAAGTTAGTTCTTTAATTAGTTCTTTAGTTTCCATTTTTTTATTTTTTTGAGTTTTGTTTTTCTTCCATCTTAACCTAGATGTGATGAAACTCCAGAAATAGCACCTCGACGGGTCTACTTCTTTAGTTTCACCGTCTTTTTGTTGTCTAAACTAAGTGATTAAAGTATTTAAATTTATTTGAACTGAAATAGATGAGTTTTATTTTAAATTTTCTTCAATTATTTCTTGTATCCCATTATCCAATTCTCTTTTATTTAATCTGCTAAAATCTGGAGGAGATATATTATTTTTTTTGTAATGATTTTTTATTTTATTTAATAAAATTATTCTTTTTTTCAATTTTGAATTATTATCTATTTTCTCTAAAAAAGGAGGCCTTCCCATTTTAAAAAATTTATAAGTATTATGAATTGCACTCCAATGTTCCATTCTAACATCATACTTCCCACCATTTGCATATCTAATTTCCATATTCTGTTCTCTTACCCTTTTTCTAAAATTTCTAACTTTTTCATCTGTCCAATCTCCTTCTTCATGGATATAATAATCTTCCTTTGTTTGGCCTTCCTTAAATTTATGTGCATTATAGTTGTCATGAGTTGCAGATAAAGGTCTATATCTACAATCAGTTATCTGAACCCCCCATTTTTTACAATATTTTAATTTTTCTAGCATAATCTCATAAGGGACATTAAAATTATAAATCATAAAAACATAAATTTCTTTAGGAGGATATCCTGCTCTCCTTAAATAGCTTATTTGTTTTTTAATGGATTTATAATCATTTAAAGAATTATCCCAAGCAATTCTTATATTATTAAACCTAGCTCTTTTTAATAAAACTGCAAATTCTGGGTCTTTTTCTAATAATCTTCCATCATACCCACTTTGAGATTCAAATGTAACAGAATTACCATTTATTTTTAATCCTTCCAAGGCCCTTAAAATTTCTTTTATATTAGGATTAGCAAAAAAATTATTATCAAAAAAGATTACTTTATTTTTTCCAGCTTCATTTAATTCTTTTATCAACTCTTCTGCAGACTTATATTTTAATTTAGGTTCTATTTTCCAAGTTCCACAAAACTTGCATTTTCTTATACATCCACGCATAGCATGAGTTATATGGTGGTCAATTTCCCCTTCAATCAAAGAATAATCTGGTAAAATTTTTTCAGCTTCTTTATGTACTCCACTATAAACAATTATTTTAAATTTCTTTGCTTTCTCTACAAATTCAGGAGTTGCATGGTGAAGAGTAACATAAATTCCTCCTAACTTAATTTTAGATTTAGGAAATATCTTTCTATAATGTTCTACAGAATCCCAAACATATTTAGACCAATATGTAAAAAGAGATGTTATTAGGATCTCATCAGGGATAAACTCCTTAAAATTTATATTACCTCTAACTAATTTAACCTCGTTTCCTAATTCCTTATGCATGGCTCCTAACTTCAACAGTCCAATTGGAGCAAAGTTTTTATGTATATCATTAGCCCTATTCTTTGATCTATTGGGATAAGGAAAATTTGGTTCAACAAGTAAGATCCTTTTTTTCATAAAAATATTAAGAGATTGATCTTTATAAAGATCATGGTCTTTTAGGGTTACTAGAGAGGGATCACAAAAAGATTATTCAATCTTCTTAGATATTTCTAATAATTCTGTACATAATTTTTTAATATATGACCCTGGGTCCTCTCCTATAACAAAATTTTTAATAATTTTTATACCTCCATTAGCATATTCTTCTGCTATTTTATAAATTTCTTCATCATTTAATAATACATTAACATCTTTAGTTTCTTTCAAAGCTAAAGATTTTATTAATGTAATATTATAATCTTTAAAATCTACTAATCTGGAAAGACCATCCTTACCTTTTTTTAAAGGAACCCTTGATTTTCTTTTAAAACCTAATGCCATAGTCATCATAAACATCATAGCATTATTTGTTTTTTTAAACAAAGGTGTTTTTTTTAAATCTTGATAATCTTTTAGATTATCACAATACACTCTATCAAGTTTTTTAGCACTCATATTTCAATTACCTCCGATATACCACTATCACTCATTTTTATTTCATATTGTTTTCCAACATTTTTTTCAAGTTTTTTTCTCACATCAACAGTATATTCTTCATCTGTAACTAAAAGTAAAACTTGTTTGTCTTTCAGAAAACTAGGAAGCTTTTCTGCAATATTAGACCTAGTTTTCTTTGAAATCCTACCCAAAGGAGTATCTATAATAATTGGGAGATTAAAACCAGATATACTATTAAGTGCTGCAATGAATGATAAAGCTAAAACTTGTCTTTGACCTGCAGAAAGGCTACCTAAAGATTCTAAGCCAGAACTATGTTCAACTGAAAGATTATAATCTTCATCTATTTTTACATCTTTAAAGTTTTTTGGATTCCAAATTAAATCAAAAAATTGTGTTTTTGTTCTAATTTCAATCTCTTTCTTTGTTTCTTCCATAATATCTTTTTTTATTTTTTCGCATTCTTCTAGTGAATTTTCGCAAAATTCTAGTTTTTTCCTTAAGAGATCAAATTTTTGTTCTTTCTTAAGTTCCTTTTCTAATTCTTCTTGTTTTGATTTAATTTGTCTTTCTGATCCTTCTAGAGATATTTTAATCACCCCTATATCTTCACTGACATTGCTCATCTCTTCGGTTATTTCATTTAAACTTTCTTGATATTTGGCAAAACTATCATCACTATCTGCTAATTTATCATCAACTATTTTTAAATCCTTACTTGCTTTTACACGTTTTTCTTCAAGTTCTTTTTTTCTTTTTTCAAAATCTAAATAAACTTTTTTAAATGAAGGAATCTGAGATAACATAATTTCCATATCTGTTTGACATTCTGAAAGTATATTCCCAACTGCTGAGAGCCTATCAAAAATTTCAAGTATATTTTCTAATTTTTTCTTAGAACCATCTTTATCTGATATTTTTCTGCCACAAATACACTCTTTAGATTTTAGTAATTCCTTCAAAAAATCTCCATCAATTCCTGGTGGGAATTGTTTTTCTCTTACCTTATCAGAAATTATTTTTTGTATATATTTAAGAGGATCATATAATAAAATTTTGGGAAAGAGTTCTAATAATTCTTCTTGAAAATTATATTCTAATTCTTCTGTTTTAGTCTTACAAGATTTTATAGTATCTCCTAATTTTATTTTTTCTTCTTTTAATTCTTCAGAATTTGGAACTGGGTTTTTCTTTATTTTTTCTAAAATCTCCTTCATCCTCTCTTGTGCAAGTTCAGGATTCTCAATTTCATCAATTCTTTCACTTCCAACCTTAGCAAGCCATAACTTAAAGGGTTCTGCCTTCTTTGAAGGAATTGATTGAATTATTCTAAATATTGTTTCCTTATTTGCACAATCTGTTAAGTAATATTTCCCATCAGAAGATTTTAATTTCAGTTGTACCCAAATTGGGGACAACTGAAGTTGTTCAAATTCTCTCTCTTTAGTTTTCCCCCAATATTGTCGTGGTGTTGGACTATCTGTTAGTACAGAGATAATATCAACAACTGAAAAATACCATTCATCATTATACCAAATCCTCCTGATTTTTTTATTTCCAAAAACAATTAATTTTTTATCTTCTTCACTTTTCATTTTTCTCACTTTTCAAGACCTCCTCAAAAATAATCTTATCAGAACTCTCTTTCCCTTTTCTTTTGGAGTAAATATATAGTTGGATGTATGTTTTTAAATGTTGTTGATTTGAAAGAAAATTCTAATATTTTCAAAGTTTAGTTAAAATCTTTATATTTTATCTTAGTAATTATTCTATCTCCCTTTCTTGAAAATAATTGAACTTTGGGTCTTAATACAATTCCTTCCGCTATAAAATCTCCAAATTCAGATTTAAAACCTTGTTTAGCAATTTCAATTGCTTTTTTTAGTGTTCCTTCTCCAATAACCTTAACAATTTTTATATTTAACTTTTTAGCAATATCCTCAACAGATTCTCTATTAAGCCACCACTTATCTATTAAAACATCAAATAGAATAAAATCAACTCCATCTCTTATATATTTCCCACCTGATTGAATACTTGCTCCGAATCCTTCACCATATAGGATAACCATTCCTTCTGGTTCTGGAAATGTTTTTTGTATTTTATCTTTAGTAAAGATAATTTGTAACTTTTTTAATAATTTTACAGGTATTTGAGCATTATCTGTTTTTCCACCAAATCTTAACTCTCCATCCTTCCAAATAATTCTAATATTAGTCCCATCTATCTTTTCAGTAAACTCCCATAGATTATCTTTCAAATATTCAAATTCAGGGATAGAGTATTCACTAAGAAACTTCTTTGTCCTTTCGTCCTTTTGTATATTGAATTTATCTTAGGGTATTCCATAGTTTGTTAAGATACTCTACCATTAAGGCATGGGAGTGTGTCATTTTTTAATTTCTAAAATGTGTGTAAATTTATTTAATTGTTCCTCATCAAATCTTCCAATATCTATAAACATATCTGAATATCTTTTTATTTCTTCTGCAGTTACACTTTCATCCCCAAATATAATTATTTGTTTTCCCATACTTTTAGCATTGGTAATAGACTCTAACAAGTCAATATCACCTGATAATAAAACAGCAACACCATAAACATTCTTATGAGCAAAATCAACTAAATCAACTGCTAATTGAACATCAACACCTTTTTGAAATATTTTTTTATCAGAGTAACTAAATTGCAGAGGTTTTGTTTTAATTTCAAAAAAATAATAATTTTTAGCTATCTTAAAGAAATTCTCCTGTTTCTCTTTATCCTTTTTTAATCTTTCAATTAAATCCTTGACCTCAACACTTTCAGGATTATCTCCAAAATATTTTTCTACTTTTTGGATTAATTTATCTGTAAACTCGCCAGTGTAGAAATACGTTCTAATATGTTTTAAGTCACAATCTTTATACTGAAGATTTTTCTTGAGATAATCTATAATAAAAACATTTAATTTATACCAATCAACAAAACGAAATTCCTTTCTTTTTTTAGAAAGATTTACAACTCCATTTTCAAAATTCTTAGCATCTATTAAAATAAGAACTTTCATAAAAATACTCCTAGATTATTAATAAATGGGGTGACTTACTGCCCTGTCTTTCAACAGAGCGTCTCCCCTTACCATCAATTATTAGTAATATGTTAAATAAATTAAAGTTTATAAGCTTTTCGTGTTTTCAGGTATGATTATTTCCTCTGTGAAAATCACTACTTATTATAAATTTTGATTATTATTTTTTATATTTTAAATCTCCAAACTCAAAACCTTAGTAATACCTTCTTGCATAGAAACACCATATAAGATATTAGAAGATTCAGAGATGATGGAATCATTGTGGGTGATTATTAAATACTGTCCTTGCCTCATATGCTTTTTTAAAAGATAAGCTAGCTTCTCGCTGTTTCTCCTGTCTAATGCTGCATCAATCTCATCAAAAATATAAAAACAATAAGGATTAAGTTCTTGGATTGAAAAGATAAGTGAGAGTGCGACAAGTGTTTGTTCTCCTCCTGATAAGGAGGTGATATCAAAATATTTTCCAGGACCTACTTTAATAATAATATTTAATCCAGCATTAAAAACCTCTTTTTTATCCTGAGGTTCAAGCATTACAACTCCTTTTTCACTTAATTGTGAAAAGTTTCTTGAAAAAAGTGTATTTATGTCATTAAGAGTATTGAGAAAAGTTTTTTTCTTTTTTCTATCAATCTGGGCAATGATATTTAGAATCTCTTGTTTTTCTTTATCAAGTTGTTCAACTTTTTCTCTTATTTTATCATATTCTTGTTTTATTCCTTCATAAACTTCTAATGCTCTAAGATTTACATTTCCGATTCTTGCTAAAATATTTTCAGAATTTTCTAGTTTTTCTTTTAATTTATCTATTGGAAAATTAAGAAATTCAATATTTGGAAATTCTTTTAGGTCTTCTTTTAAGGTGTCTTTTCTTGCATTTATTTGTGCTTTTTCAATATTTAAATTATTTATATCTGATTCTAAAAGTCTTTTTTCATTTTGCTGTTTTAATAAATTTGATTCAAAAAATCTAACCTTATCTTGAAATGAATTTTTTTGTTCAAACATTTTTTGATATTTTCTTTTTAAGAGTTCTGCTTGTTCTTGTTTTTCTTCAACAACTTCTTGTTTATCATTTAGGTTTTGTTTAATATCTTTTAGTTCTTCTGTAATCTCTTCTTTATCCCTAATAATTTGTTTAATAGCAAGTTTTATCCTATCCAATTCTCTTTGTTTTATTGTTATTTCAGAACCTAAATTTCTTTCTTCACTTCTTTGTAATTCATTGACTTCTAATTTTAAAGATTCATATTGTTCTTCACTTATTTTAGTTGAAGAAATTTTGTTTTCTAATTGTTTTTTCTTTGTTTCAATATCTTTAATTTCTGTTTCAGAAATTTTAATCTGTTCATTATTTCTTTTTAAATGTTGTTTTTTATCTTTAATTGATTGAAGTTTAACAATACAAACTTCCCTTATGCTTATTTCATTTACATACTCATTAATTTGATTTTTTAATTCAGTTATTTGTTTTTTTATTTTAATAATATTTTCTTCTGATTCTTTAATTTCTTTTAATGCTTTTGAAGTATCAGAATCTGCTTTGCTAATAACATGGTCAATATGCTCTTTAGTAATATTAGTTTTACACAAAGGGCAAATGTCTAATTTAGAAACTTGTGATTTTATTTTTTCAGATTCTTTAATTAATTGATTGTTGATTGCCTGGGTTTTTTCTTTTTCTAATAATTCTTGCTCTAATAAAGATATTTTTTCTTTGTTATTCTCAATTATTTTTTTTAATTCTTGTATTTTTTTTTCAGGTTCATCTAAATCATTTTTAATTTTAATTTCTTGCTCTAATTGTTCAATTTGATTTAAAATAAAATTTGATTCATTTTTTAATCTTTGAGAATTTTTTTTCTTATCTTCAATCTGGATACTCAGCGAAGATAAATTAGACTTGAATAAATAATACTTTCTTTTTACTTCTTCAAGTTCATCTAATTTGTTTTTTTTATTTTCTAATTCTTGTTTTTTGTTTTTCCCTTTTTCTTTAGTCATGTCTTGTATTTCTTTTTCCGATATTGTAATTGATTGTTCAAGTGTTTGTTTTCTTCTATTTAACTCAATAAGATTATTTTCATAATTTTCTTTTCTTGCAATTAACCCTGCAATTTCTTGTTTTAATTCAGAAATTTCAGCTAACAAACTATCTTGCTCTAATCCTGATGATTTTTGAATTGTTTTGGAAATATTGTCTATTTTTTCATTTAATGAATTAATCTCTTGCTGGACTTTTTCAATTTGGTTTTGTTTTTTTTCTATGTCTTTATTCTGATTTTCGATATTTTTTAAAACTTCATTAAGAATTTTTTGCTTTTCTTGTAGATTCTTATTAATAATTGATGCTTTGCATTTTTTAACAGTTGCTTGTAATTTTTTATATCTTAGAGCTTGTTCTCTTTCATTTTCAAGATTTTTAAGATAATTTGTTCGTTCTCTTAAAACTGCATTTATTTGCCTTAATTTTTCATTTGTTTTTTCAAGTTCTTTTAATGATTTTTCTTTTCGCATTTCATAAACTGAAATTCCTGCAACTTCTTCAATAACTTTTCTTCTTTCATCTCCATGCATTTTAACAAATTTTTCAATTTCTCCTTGAAGAACTATATTAAAACCATGAGGGTCTATTTCTGCCTGACTTAATAATTCTAAAACTTCTTGTCTTGTTTTTGTTTGATTATTGATTCTATAAATGCCTTGTCCATTTTTCTTTACTATTCTTCTTATGATAATTTCTTCTGTATCTAAAGAAAAGGTTTTGTTTGAATTATCAAAAACTATTTCCACATATGCGATGTTTGCTGGTTTAAATTGTTTGTTTCCTGAAAAAATTAAATGTGCTGCTTTTGCTGCTCTTATTGATTTTATTGATAATCTTCCTAGGACAAAACAAAGTGCATCTGTGATGTTGGACTTTCCACTACCATTTGGACCAACAACGCAGTTCATATGTTCATCAAATTGAATTATTGTTTCTCTTGCAAAGCTTTTAAAACCTTTTATCACCAGTCTTTTGATGTGTGTCAATTTTTACTCCTCATGCCCTAAATTGACATGCTTGAAATTTTTAATTTCATTGTGTGTCATTTTCGTATGGAAACCTAAGGTTTCCCTAACAAGTCACCCTTCCTAAGATAGTCAACCTCCTATTTTAGCTAACAAGCCTCCTTCCCAAGGTAGGGTTTCTTGCAGAAACCTTGTTTTTATTTTTAATTTAATATGTTATATGATAATACAAAGAATAGATGTTTTTAAAGTTTGTTTGGAATAAGTATAAGTCTAAAACTCTCCTAATGATTTTTGATTTTTATTATTTGCAATTTTTTTAAAAGTGCTCCAGGTTTTTCTAAATATTTCAGGATATTTTTCCCAGTTTTCTTTTAAAAACTTTTTTGTTGTTTCATTTGCAGGATATCCTGGGCCAGTATCTCCGTATTTTGCTTTTATTTTATCCATTTCTTCTTCTCTTTTAACTTTTGCAATTATTGATGCAGCTGCACATACTGGATAATTTAAATCAGCTTTATGTTCAACTATGAGTTTTGTTTTTTTGTTAATTAATAAATCTCTTAGATATTCTTCATATTTTTCACAGTTTGGAGAAGGACAGTCAATTATTGCTGTGTCTGGATTTAATTTGTTAATTATTTCAGCTTGTTTATGTGCTTCAAGCCAGTTAAGATTTAAATGGTCTGAAAGTAGGGCCTCATCAATTTCTTGAGGGGGAACTTCGATTATTTTAAATTCTGAATTATTTTGAATTAATTTATCAAGTTCTATTCTTTTTTTATGAGTTAATAATTTTGAGTCTTTTACTTCTCCTAACATTGCTTCTTTTCCATCTTGAATCATGACTCCTGCAATTATTAATGGACCTATAACAGGACCTTTTCCTGCCTCATCAATTCCTAAGATTTTCATTTTCTTTCCAAACCTCTCATCCCTTTTCTAATAATGCTGGTTATTGTAAACTCAGGAAGATAATTCCTTTTATAAGCATAATGATTCTTTTCAACACTTTCTTTAGCAATATCGTAATAATCTGGATTAAGATTCATTCTTTCTAATTCCTGTTCAGGAGAATTAGTAAGTGATGCTCTCTCACTACTTCTAAACATATAAGTTTCTCCCCAAGAGTTTTGTCCTGTTGTTTCCCAAATATGTGTTCCTGCTTCAATTACTTCAAATGAAACAATTAATAATCGATTTATATTTTTGACAATAGTTCTTATGAAATCTGATTCAGGAATTTTTGAAACTCCTCTTTTTTTATGTTGCCAAAAAAAATAATAAACTTCAGGGTCAATTAATAATCTTTTTTCTAAAATGGGAAAATCATCACCTAACAAATTTTGATAATGTTTGATTTGTGAAGGAGATAATTTATGATGGTCTGAAGAAATACTTGCTTTGGATTCATAAACTTGATTTTTTTCCCAATTTATAATATCTGGATTTCCAAATAATGAATCATTCACACCATTTTTAGTTATTGAACCTCTATAAAGTTTAGATGTTAAATCTGTAAATAATCTTCCAACTCTTTCTCTTATATCTCCTCCTGTCATAGCCTTAGATGGAATCTAGTTTTATAAAAATTTATATTCTACAGTATCTCCGAACGTAATTAATCATTCTTGAATTACTCCGAAAAGTTTAAATA
>CAYRKK010000008.1:13667-24415 GCA_964424875.1 Candidatus Woesearchaeota archaeon | reverse complement strand
TTCCTAATGTTGCAAGAAACTTAGTTGGTTTTAAAGAAGGAACAAAAATAAGTATAGTTGTTTATGCAGATAGGGTTGAAATTAAACCTTTACAAAAGATAAGTGAAGAACTTTTTCCAGCATTAGCAACAGAAGAAGTTTTAGCCGAAGCATGGGATAATCCCGAGGAAGATGAAATATGGAAGGATTTGTAGACTGAGAAAATCTTCCTAAATTTTTAGATTTTCGAGGTGACAAAATATTTAAGATGGATGAAAGAAATTTTTTGCATTATCAAAAAGGTGATGTTGTTATTTTTCAATTTCCTTTTTCTGAAGGAGAAAAGGTAAAAAAGAGACCTTCTTTAGTTGTAGCTAAACTTAAAGGAAATAGTGTTATTCTTTGTCAAATAACTGGCCAACCAAGACCAGATCCAGATATTATGGAATTAAATGCAAATGAATTTCAATCAGGAGGAATTTCTAAAGATAGCTATATTAGACCCTCTGTTTTATTTACTATTAATAAATCAAAGATAAATTATAAAGCAGGACAATTAACTCAAAACAAAATAAAACAAATTGAGAAAAAACTTTGTGAAATATTTACTAGATAATTCAATCAGCATAAAAATAATAAAAACCTTTCTTGATTATTCCCACCAAAAATGCTGTCTCGCAATTCTCTTCATTACATTCCATCCCAACTCCCTCAAGTTAATTTTTTCTTTTCCTCTTCCCTCCAATCTTCATCAACTCCATTTCTATATACTTCTTCTCTCTAAATAATAAATAAATAATTACCAATATAACAATAACAACTAATATATAAATAATTGTTTTTAATTTTTTCAACTCTTCTCCAATATTCTCATCTTCCTCAATTAAAGATTCTTGTTTTTCTTCAACAACTTTTCCAGTTATAGGAACTTTAGGAATTTCTTCATGAATTGTCTGAATTGTTAATTCAGCTTTATTATTTTCAATTGAATTTAGTTTAACATATAAATCATAATAATCATTAGATGTTAAATTTAATTTTGCACTTTGCCCTATACCTAAAATTAAACTCATAGGACTACTTTGAATAATTATTTTAACATAACTCTTATTAATTTCATTTACACTTAAAACATGCTCCTCTGCTTTTTCATCAAAAAATATAAATTTAATTTTATCTTTTATTCCCAATTCTTTAGTATATCCTTTTGAAACTTGTTCATTTGAAATAACATAGGTTTTTGAAGTTATTATTGCAGAACTTGTGCTTGAACTTGAACCACCTCCTGGAGGAGGCCTCGAATCAGCATTTACAACAAAACTTCTTACAGATGAATTCCCAATATTTCCAGCATCATCACTGCAATTTATATTCCAATTATAAGTTCTAGGACTAAAACTCTGACTAAAACTTTGAATTATATTTTTATCAACAGAACTATTTATCAAATTAACAACTCCATTGATTATCAAACTACAATTTGCAATATCATTATTATCAGAAACATTAAAACCAAAAACAATAGTTTGTGAATTTGAAGTATAAGATGAAGAATCAGCAGGTTCCATCAAACTGACATTAGGATTTTCATTATCATATATTAAACTAAAATTACTCAATCCACTAGCTGACTCACTAATATTATTATAAGCTTTGCAATTCCATTTATAATTATCCTGAACACTAAAACTATAATTAAAAATAAATGAATTAAAAATCCCAGATAAATTAGCTGTTAAATTATAAATTAAATCACTTGAGTTCCATAAATAAAAACTTATATTTGTCAAGGTTTTTCCAGACTCTGTTTGAACAGAATAATTAAAATCTATATCAGCTAAATTTTTATAACTATTATTTACAGGAGAAATTAAACTAACACTTAAATTCCCAATATAAAGAGTAAAATTAGAATCAGCATAAGCATAATTATCCTCAACATCATAAACCAAACAATTCCAGTGATAAGTAGCATAATTCAAACTAACATTAAAACTTGTTTCATTAAAAATCCCAGAAATATTTTTAGATTCATTATAATATAAATCATTGCTTGAATTCCAGATTTGCAATGTTAAATTTTTCAATTGCCAGTCACTCGCATTGCAAAAAAAACTATGATTTTGACTAACATTAATTTGATTATTCAAAGGTGAAACTAAACTAACCTTTGGTTTTAAATTATCTAAAGATAAAATAGCAGAATAAACATTAATTCTTGAAAGATTATAACCACTAAAATCAACTTTAGTTCCAGTATTATTTAAAACATCTGCAATCTCAGTTTGATTTTTATCCCAAAATAAAGTTTTAATTAAACCAATTCCCCCTGCTACAAAAGGAGTTGCCATTGAAGTTCCTGATTGATTAGAGTAAGTATCATTATAATATGTGCTCCATATTCCTGTTCCAGGAGCAGATAAATTAACCCAAGAACCATAATTAGAACCATCTGCAGAATTATTATTACTATCTGTCCAGGCAACACAAATTACATTATCATAACCACAAGGATAAACTTTTGTATTCCCTTGATTATTTCCAGCAGCAGCAACTAAAATTGAACCATTTGCATAAGCACAATCAATTGCATTTTTAATTGTTGCTGAATCAGAACCTCCAAAACTCATTGAAATAATTGTAGCATTATTATCAGAAGCATAATATAATGCTTGAGCAACATCATCAACAGCAAGAGCTCCATTTTCTCCTGTATCTTTATATCCTGCTCTTACAGCCATAATTGAACAATTCCAGCAAACTCCTGCTATTCCTAAATTATTATTTGAAACAGCACCAGCAATTCCAGAACAATGAGTTCCATGCCCATGAAAATCCATTGGATTGTTATCTTCAGTATCGCAATCCTCATTTTCATAACAACCAGATATATCAACATTAACAAAATCATAACCTTTACAATCACCATTATAACCATTATTATCTAAATCAGTTGAATTATCACAATCTTCATCAGTATTATTCCAAATATTATTAGCTAAATCAGGATGGTCCCAATCAACACCAGTATCAATAATTGCAATTACAACAGAACTATTTCCAGTTGTTAAATTCCAAGCTAAATTTGCATTAATATTTCCCAATCCCCATTGCAAAGAATAATCAGCATCATTAGGTTCACTAAAACTTCTAAAATCCAAACCATTATCAAAATTATCAAAAGTTCTCATAATATAATTTAATTCAGCATATTCAACATCTTCCATATTTTCATATTTCTCAACTATTTCCTGAATTTCAACATCTTCACTTAAATCAAATTTTAAATTATATAATTCAATTCCAGGAACAATTTTCTTAACATCACTAGGCTTTTCAACATCATTCACAACAGCCAACTCTTTAACAACTTCTTTATCTTCAATAATAATATTATCTTTATATCTAACAATCAATTCTCCTAAAACATAATCCTCCTTTTCATTCTTATTATTTAAATCTCCTAAAATTCCATTTATTAAAACCAATATTATAAAAAATAAAACTCCTAAAATAATCACTTCTTTTTTCATATAATCCTAAGAAAAATAATGCTTATAAATTTTTTTGATTTCATTTATTCAAAAACACTACTACAAATTCCATCAACACACTTACAACTTCCTTGCCCACAATCCATTGTTCCAGGAACACATTCCATTGTGCACATTATACTGCAATCAGATTTATTCTCAAAAGCAACACAAGTAGAAGCATGACAACATGTTTCAGCAACACAATCAGAATCAAATTGACACTCACCCTTTACTCCAACTTGCCCTCCCTTCTGAACAGCACTATCCCCTTCTAATTCTTTTTCAATATTTTCATTATACCAATTATTAGAAATAAACCAAATTAAAATAATAAATAAAACCAACAATATCACAATCACTAAAAATAATTTTCTATTATGTTCAAATTTAATACCCTCTCTTTTTTTTCTTATAATTCTAACCATAAATAATTAAAAAAAAGAAACTATAAAAAACTTGTTGATTAAAACAATTAACAACCCTCTTCAACTAATACTACTGAGGGTATTCCTGGAACACCTAGATGTTGTTGCATACTCCTATAATACTCATCATCAGCACTTAATGCAAATCTATTTTCACTCCTTCCCCTTTTCTCATTAACTCTTTTATCAGATCTTCCAACATAAGGCCCATTTAATACATGCTCCAATGGATTCCCCCCATTTCTTTGCATCTCCTTCATTTTTGCTGGAGTAAATGATTCTGCTGCTCTTACAAACTCTTTTTTATCTCCATCATCAAGATTAGGATTCTCTCTAAATAAATAATCTAAAAATCCATTATCCGGCTTTTTAGCAAAACTCTCTCCATAAAACCTAGGACACTCTCTTTGAGAAAGATTAACAATGGCATAAAGAGTCTTAGCTTTTTCTTTATCTAACACTCTTAATATTTTAGGATTATCGAGAACACATCTATATGCTTTCACAGCACTCATCGGAGTCTTAAGATATTCTCCTATTTCATTTAACATTGCATCATAATTCATCATTTTATACTTACCTTTACACCTTTACTAATACAGCAAACTATTAAAAAAATTCTATTGAATTTTTTGTAAAAAGAGGGATTTAAACTAAAAATAAGCAGGTTTTACAAAAAATTAATTTATTTTATTAAATTAAAAAATTTTAAACCATAATCAAAGATTTTTCTCTTACCCTTTCTGCAATATTATTATATTTCTCAATTATCTTATCCCAAGATAATTCAAAATACATTTCTCTTGAAAGTTCAGGATTAATCCTAAAATCCATAGATTTTGCAAAATCCATAGCAGAACTAAATGACTCTCTACTATCAATAGAAAAAATTAAATCTTCTAAACCATATCTTTCAAAAACTTCCCTTACACCTGCCCTATCTGATAATAAAACAGGAGTTCCAGAAATTATTGATTCTGTAGCAACATTACAAAAAGTTTCAAATAAAGAAGGTATAACAGTTGTAGATAATTCTCTTTTATAAAATTTAGACAACTCATGGGCATGTCTTGGATGAAAATATAAAACCTCCCCCTTATTCATTTTTTGTAAAAGAGAAGAACCCCCTTTACTATTAGTGGCAGTCACTATATCTGTAACTATTTTTAATAATACTGGTTCATTTATCTCATCTTTAAGATTCATAAAAAAATCAGGATTTTTAACAGGAGAAAATCTTCCAACATAGCCTAAAGATAATTCTTTTGGAGGAATTCTTAGAGAATTATTTAAAAATTCATCTGAAACTCCATTTGGAATAATATAAGAATTTTCTAACTTAACCCTATGAAGTTTTTCAACAACATTTTTACAATGTTCTGAAGGAAAGATATAAACAACATTATCTCTGATTTGTTCAGAAGTAAATTCTTTACCAAACATATCCAGTAATCCTTGTAATTTTCTAGCATACCCTCCTCTTTCCATTTCAACAACCCCTGAATATGAATGAAGAATCTTGTCAAGACATCCCTCCCTAACTACTGCATTTAATAAAAAATAACTTGGCAAAGAAGTTCCAAGTAATAAAATAACATCAGGATTAATCTCTTTAATATTTTTTTGATATTCTTGTATTAAACCTTCTCCTCTTTTTTTTAAATCTTCAATAGATTCAGCCCCATTTAACATACCCTTAATATTTGAAAATCCTGTAGAAGAATTAATTCTATTAACATGAAGATTCGAAGTTTGAGGATATTCTCTGCTTTCACATAACTCCAGAATATAAAAATCATGTTGAGGAGATAAATTTACATGCTCTCTTAAATGCGTATGGATTCCTCCAAAAACATCTTTTCCAGAAACATTTGTTGATAAATATTTCATTTTCCAACAACTAACAAAGCCCCCTCTGAATATCTTTTTTTAATCAAACAATTTTTAATTTTTTTAATAAAACAAATTAACTCTTTCTCATAACCAATCTTTTCAATTTCATTTACATTAAGAAAAATTCTATTTTTATTATCTAATTCACTCAAATCTCTAAAAAAATTCTCATTTTTAAAATCTTTTAATCCATTAATAATAACATTTGCACATTCAGCAAATCCAGCATCTTTTTTAGTAGATATATAAACTCTAAGATAAGGATTCTTAACCATGAGATAAGCTAAATAAATAGCAAAATCCTTAGGAGTATCTAAGCTTTTTTCATCAACATAAATCAAAACATTTGCCTTGTCTGATAAATTTTCAATTTGCATATCTCTAAATAACTCTGAAAAATCTTCAGGGATTATGGCAAATAATTCATTATTCCATTTTCTTACATAATAATTTCTTTTTTCCATTATGATTCTCACCTCTATCTTCATTTTAATTTTCACCTCAATATTTTAATACAACAATACTATTAAAAAAATGCCCTAAGTTTTTTTGTAAAAACAGAAACATTTATAAACAAAAGAGATTTTTGTACAAAGAATGAAAGAGAAAATTAAAAAATTGTTATTTGAGTCCTCGAGAAATTCAAGAATAACTACAAAAGAATTAGGTAAAAAGACTAGAGTCAGTCAGCAATCTGCATCTTATTTAAAAAATCAGTTAAAAAAGAAAAAATTAATTCATTCTTCAACAATTGTCGACGGTGTTAAACTTGGTTTTATTAATATTTTAGTTGGTTTTAATTTTATCCAAACAGATTCAATAACTAAAAAAGAAATTATTGAAGAATTTAAAAAAACTGATGAAATAATAGGTATAGAAGAAGGTAAGGAAGGAGTCGATTTGTTGATAGAGTATTCTACCTTAAATCTTTCAGCTTTTAATAAAATTCATTCAGAAATCATTTCAAAATTTAACAAAAAATTAAAAACAACTTTTGTTCTTCCAGTTATTGTAAATCATGAATATCAAAAAAATTATCTATCTAGAAAATTTGATAATACAGATTTAATTTTATCAGGAGACAGAATTTTAAGAGAATTAACAAAAAAGGAATTGAAAATTTTAAATGAACTTGTAAAATTTCCAGATAAGAAACTAATTGAAATATCAGATTCTTTAAACATTCAAATTAAATCAGTAATGAGAATAAAACGCCTTTTAGAAAAAAAGTTTGTAATTAAAGGATATTCTTTATTTTTTGATAATCTTAAACTTGGAATCAAAAGACAGGCAATTTTATTAAGATTTACAAGCCAAGAAATGAAACAAATTGATAAATTCTATTTATTTACAAAAAACAACAAAAATATAATTCAATTCACAAAAATAATTGGAGAATTTCAAGTTCTTATTATAGCAGAGTCTTTAAAAGATTTAGGTATAATAAAAGATATTCGTGCAAACTTTCCAATTGAAAAATATCTAATAATTAAAAGTGAGAAAATTCATAAAAAACAATATTTGCCTAATTTAGAAAATTATTTTAAATTATGATTTAAATACTAATTATATAATAGTTACAAAAGATTTATAAACAAAATCAAAAAAACAAAGAAAAAAACAAAAAATTTATACTAAAAATAACAAAAACAAACATATTTAAATCAAATTATGTTATAATATAAATAAAAAAGAGGAGAACTAAATACAAAAATATGAGAATTTATGGAATAGGAGGTTTTAATGAAGTAGGAAAAAATATGACTGCAGTAGAACTCAAAGACGACGTTATCCTATTTGATTGTGGTTTATTTTTACCTCCAATTGTTGAATTAGAAGAAGCTGAAAAAGTTTATACTGAAAAAAAATTACGTTCAATTAAAGCAGTTCCTAATGATCTCTTGTTAGACAGACTAGGATTAAGACACAAAGTAAGGGCAATTATACCAAGCCATGCACATCTTGACCATATTGGAGCAATTCCTTTTTTAGCTCAGAGATATAATGCAGATATAATTGGAACACCTTTTACAATTGAAGTTCTTAAAACTTTATTAAATGATGAAAAAATTTATTTAAAAAATAAATTAAAAGTAGTCCAGCCAAATTCTTTTTGCTATGTTCAAGGAAAAAATAGAAAATACAAGGTTGATTTTATTAATATTACTCATTCAACTCTTCAATGTTCTGTGCTTGCACTTCATACTCCTGAAGGAGTTGTTCTTTATGCAAATGATTTCAAACTTGATAACAGTCCAATATTGGGAAAAAAACCAAATTATGATAAACTAAAAGAAATTGCAAAAGAAGGTGTTAAAGTCTTGATTGTCGATTCTCTTTATTCAGGAGATGAAAGAAAAACAGCAAGTGAAAAAGTTGCACGAACTTTATTAGAAGAAGTCCTGTTTACAACAAATAATCAAGGAGTTGGATTATTTATAACAACTTTTTCTTCCCATATTGCACGTTTAAAATCAATAGTTGAATTTGGAAAAAAGCTTAATAGGAAAGTTGTTTTTCTTGGAAGAAGTTTAAATAAATATGTTTCAGCAGCTCAAAAAGTAGACTTATGTCCATTTAGAGATGATATAGAAATTGCATCTTATAGAAAACAATTAGAAGGAAAATTAAATCAAATAAACAAAAACAGAGGAAAATATATGGTTGTTTGTACAGGTCATCAAGGAGAACCAGGAAGTATCTTAGATAGATTATCAAGAAACAAACTTCCTTTTAGATTTCAAAACAAAGACCATATTATTTTTTCATCATCAGTTATTCCTGCAGAAATTAATATAGAAAATAGAGAAAGATTAGATAATAGATTAAAAAAAAGAGGAGTAAGATTATTTTGTAATCTTCATGTTTCAGGACATGCAGGAAGAGAAGATTTAAGAGATTTCATAGACTTGATTAATCCTGAACACATAATCCCTTCACATGGAGAACATCAAAAAATTGCCCCAATGATTGAACTTGGAAAAGAATTAGGTTATAAACCAAGAAATCTTCATTTAATAAATGATGGACAAAAATTAAGTTTTTAAAAAATTAGAATTTATATAAATTTATATAATAAAGGAAAATGCCAAATGAAGATATTATAACTGCTTTAAAAAATGCAATTGATAAAGGAGAACCTCTACAACAAGCAATACAAGTAATGATTAGTTCAGGTTATGATTCAAGAGAAGTTCAAGAAGCTTCAAAATTTGTAGGACAAGGAATTACACCAAACTTAGAACAAAGACCTGATGAGCAATTAATTATGTCACATAATAAAAGATTTTTTACTAAAATCCCTCAGAATCAACCAACACAACCCCTCCCTCAATCATCAACACAAAATATTCAAACTCAACCAACACAACAAACTTCACCTCAAAATATCAATCAATCTTCTCAACCATCAACATCCTATCAATCTACAGAACATCAAGACCCAGAAAATCAAAAAAAATCTAAAGAAATAAAACCAACACATTTAAGACCAAAAAAATCTTATTTTAAAGAAATAATTCTTGTAATAATATTATTAATTTTGGTAGGAGTCCTAATTACAACAATTTTTCTTAAAGATCAAATCTTAGGATTTTTTTCTTAAATCTTTTTAAATAAAATAAAACAAAATGACTCTTATTCACCAACCAACAAAACCTTTGATTTATCAACCAGCAGAAGATTCATATCTTTTACAAAATACTTTAATAAATTTTCTTAAAACTAATTTAAAAACCAAAAAAATTAATAAAAATATATCCATCTTAGATATGGGTTCTGGTTCAGGAATCCAAGCACAAACCTGTAAAAAAATTGGTTTTCAAAATATACTTACAATAGATATAAACCCTGAAGTAGTCAGACATCTAAAAAAACAAAACTTAAAAACCCTAAAATCAAATCTTTTTTCAAATCCAAAATTAAAAAACAAAAAATTTGATATTATTATTTTTAATCCTCCTTATCTTCCACAAGACAAAAGAGAACCAAAAGACTCTCAATTAAATACAACAGCAGGAAAAAAAGGCTATGAATTAATAATAAAATTTCTAAAACAAGCAAAATCTCATCTCACACCCCAAGCAAATATCCTACTTTTATTTTCTTCCTTAAGTAAACCAAAAATTATAAAACAAAAAGCAAAACAATTAGGTTACAAGTATAAACTCATTAATAAGCAAAAACTTTTTCTTGAAGAACTTTATGTGTATAGATTCTTAAAATCTTAATCAACCTCAAAACACAAAACCCCACCAAAAACCTTTTAAATAAAATGTTTTCCTTTTCTTTTTAAACCTTTAGAAACACTTTAAAAGCCTTATTATTTCTTAAATTTGAGGTAAACTAAAATGGAAGAACTCAATTCCAATGATGAAGAATTTATTGATGAAGATGAAGATTCAGAATAATTCATTTCTTTTAGTTAAATTTCTTTAGAGAACTTTGTATAAATGACATTTCCAAATGAAATCTTAACAAAGTTTTCTTTATTGACATATATTTTTTATAATAATCATTTTTATAAAACCAATTCTTCTCAAAGATATTAATTAAAAAAAGAAGAAAGAATTTAGATTATTAAGGCGAATATCTATAATCTTTTAACAAAATAAAATGAAATTTGCACACATAGCTGACTCTCATTTAGGAGCATGGAGACAACCAGAACTTCAGCAATTAAATTTAGATTCATTTTCAAAAGCAATTGAAATATGTATAGAAGAACAAGTTGATTTTATACTTTTTACAGGAGACTTGTTTGACTCTGCATTTCCACCAATAGAAACTCTTAAAGAAACTTTTGCAGAATTTAAAAAACTAAAAGATGCAAAAATAAAATCATATGTAATTGCAGGAAGCCATGATTATTCTGTTTCAGGAAAAACTTTTTTAGATGTTTTAGAAAAAGCAGGTT
>CAYRKK010000008.1:0-13567 GCA_964424875.1 Candidatus Woesearchaeota archaeon | reverse complement strand
CATGATTATTCTGTTTCAGGAAAAACTTTTTTAGATGTTTTAGAAAAAGCAGGTTTTTGTGAAATTGCTCAATATGAGGAAACTGAAGAACAAGTAATCCTCAAACCCCTTAAACATGAGTCCATTTATATTTATGGATATCCAGGAAAAAAATCTGGAATGGAAATACCCTCATTAAAAAAAATAAAAATAAATGAACCTTATCAAAACAATTTCAGAATTTTAATGCTCCATACAACAATAACAGAAGTAACAGGAAGTCTTCCAATAGAATCAATAGCTTTAAATGAATTTCCAGAAGCAGATTATTATGCTTTAGGTCATATTCATATTGACTTTGAACAAGAAATAAATAATAAACCTGTAATTTATGGAGGTCCAACTTTTCCAAATAATTTTAAAGAACTTGAAGAATTAAAATTTGGAAGTTTTTATATAATTGAGGTTAATGGATATACTAAAATAACAAAAAAAGAAATTAAACTAAAAGAGCCTGTCTTAATTAAATTAGAAATTGAAAATGCTTTAACAGGAACTCAGAAAATTCTTTCAGAACTTCAGAAATATGATTTAAAAAATAAAATAATTCTTCTTAGAATCCATGGAAATTTAAAACAAGGAAAAACTTCTGATATCAAGTTTCAGGAAATTCAAGATTATACAGAAAAACAAGGAGCTTATTCATTCCTTAAAAACACTTCTAAACTTGAACAAGAAAAACAAGAATTACAAATTGAATTACAGCAAAAAGAAATGGAAAAAATAGAAGAAGTTTTAATAAAAAAATACGAAAATGAAAACCCTTCAGATTTCAACCAGCTTATATTTCCATTAATGGAAGCACTTAAAACAGAAAAACAAGAAGATGAAAAATCAACAGTTTTTGAATCAAGATTATTTTCTGGGTTGAGTAAGGTGTTAAATGTAGAATTAAATTAATAATAACAAAATGCTCTTAAAAAAACTTCAAATTGAAAACCTAAGAAGTTATGAAAAACAGGAAATATTATTTCCAAAAGGTTCAACTCTTTTATCTGGAGATATTGGTTCTGGAAAAACAACAATTCTTTTAGCAATTGAATTTGCTCTTTTTGGACTTCAACCCTCGCAAAAAGCAAGTTCTTTATTAAGAAATGGAAAACAACAAGCAAAAGTTATTTTAGAATTTGAAATTGATAATAAAAACATAATAATTGAAAGAACTTTAAAAAAAGGAAAAAAATCCATTTCCCAAGATTCTGCTTTAATAATTATTGATAATGAAAAATTTGAAGCAAGCATAACTGAAATCAAATCAAAAATTCTTAAACTTCTTAATTATCCATCAGAGTTTGCTAAAAAAACAAATCTTCTTTATAAATTCACAGTTTACACTCCTCAAGAAGAAATGAAACAAATTATTTTAGAACCAGGCGATTTAAGACTTAATACCTTAAGGCATGTTTTTGGAATTAATAAATACAAAAGAATTCAAGAAAACACCTCTATTCTAACTTCAAAACTAAGAGAAAAAATAAGAATAAACCAAGCATTAATTTTAGAACTTGATAAAGATAAAGAATCATTAGAACAAAAAAAACAAAATCTTCTTGATTTAAAGCAAAAACAAATTCAAGCAGAACAAGAGTATAAAAAAATAATAGAGTTAAGGCAACAAAAAGAAAAAGCTTTAGATGAAATCCAAGAAAAAATTAATGAAAAAAATTCTCTTGAAACAGAAAAAGCAAAATCAGATATTTTAATCTCAGAAAAACAGCAACAAACAACAACCCTTAAAAACAATCTACAAAACCTTTCTCAACAAATTCAAGAAGCTAAAAAAATTTCATTTAATGAACAAGAATTCAATGCATTAGACCAAAGAATAAAATTTCAGCAAACTAAGGAAGATGAACTTCAAAGAGAATATATCCAGATTATTAGCAGGATAAACTCTCAACAATCAAAAAAAACAGAAGCAGATTCTTTGATTAACAAAATATCAAAATTAGAAAAATGTCCAACTTGCCTTCAGAATGTTTCAGAACAATACAAAACTAATATTCTTTCAAATGCAGAAGAGGAGATAAAACAAATACAAAAAAACCTTGTTGAACTTTCAATTAAAAAAAATAATTTTACAGAACAAATAGAACAAACAAAAAAAACAAAACAAGAATTTGTAGAAAGAAAATCAGAATTACAAATATTAAAAATTAAACTTCAGGCTCTTGAAGAAAAACAACAAAGAATTTCAGAAATTGAACAGCAGATATTCTCAATGCAAAAAGACCTTGAAATTCTCCAAAAACATACTCAGGCAATAGCAGAGTCAATTCAAGAACTCTCAAAATATAATATAATCTTTGAACAAAGAAACAAAGAACTCCAAGAAGCAAAGCAAAATGAAAATAATTTAGCAATAAAAAAAGCAGAAATAAATAAAGAAATACAATTCACAGAAAAACTAATTGATGATGTTAAAAAACAAATTGAAAAAAAAGAATTAATTAAATCTCAAATTAAAAAAATCCAAGAACTTGAATTCTGGATATCTGAAAAATTTCTTGAAATAATTCTTTTCACAGAAAAACAAATTATGATAACTTTAAAACAAGAATTTTCAAAACTTTTTTCACAATGGTTTTCAATCTTAGTTTCAGACACTCTTACAGCAAAACTTGGTGATGATTTTTCTCCAATAATCGAACAACAAGATTATGAACTTGATTATTCATTCCTTAGTGGAGGGGAAAGAACTGCGATAGCATTAGCATATCGTTTATCATTAAATCAAGTAATAAATTCATTACTAAGTAACTTAAAAACAAATAATCTTGTAATTCTTGATGAACCAACAGAGGGTTTTAGCACACAGCAGTTAGATAAAATGCGAGATGTTTTAAGCCAGCTTAACACAGAACAATTAATACTTGTCAGTCATGAAACAAGAATCCAAGATTTTGTTGATAACATAATTCATGTAAAAAAAGAAAAAGGGATTAGTGAGATCGGGTAAAAATTATTTTTAAGATATTAATAAAAATAAGAAATTAAATTTCTTGATAATTATCTTAAGACCATAGGGGCATATCCTCTATATTTTTTTCTAATTGTATATGGAGCATCCCATCCCCAATTGATTGATGATCAACTTCATATCTACTTTCAGTAGGATTATCCATATTTCTTTTATTAATATACTCTCCAATTTTTGTTCCAGTAACCCAACCTAAAGAAGTATAAATAAGAACTATTCCTACAACAAGTTTCCCTGTTTTCCAAAGTTCTCCTCCTAATCTTGAATATAAATTATTATTTGACATTTTAAAACTAAACTAATCCCCATTCTTGCATCTCATGTTCAGGGATTATCAAATCCCAAGGAACACCTGGCCCTTTTTCATTAGACTTCTTTTCTTTAACAGGCGGAGTTATTTCAGGTTTAAAATCTGGATATCGATAATTTTCTTCAAGAGTTTCAGGATAAAGCCCACCATTATTTTTATCAACATATGGAAATCTTCTTACTTCTTCATCAATTGTCCTTTCAATACTGGCAGGTTCTTTAGGTTTTAAATTTTTTACTTTATTTATATCTAAAAGAACATAACCTGCAACAAGAGCCCAAATAACTGCAACCTCTGCTGAAATTGCTACACGACCTAACATCTTAGTAAGTTTTGACATTTTAAAACTCTATACTTCTCCTTCTAATCCTTTATATTCAGTATAGGATTGTTCAACAACAGGAGTATTTTGAAGAATTGGATTTTCTTTTGAACATGAATAAACCCCCAAAGCAGTAACTCCTAAAACTATTAATCTCGCAAAAAATCCAGCTCTGCCTCTTTTATGGTCTGCTTTTCTAGGATATGTTGTCATTTTATTATCTCCAATTATATTTCATCCTAAAATCCACACTTTTTAAACCTTTCTATTTGTAACCACTTAACAATTATAAAAAAATATCCTTTCTTAAAAAAATTTCACAAACAAAAAACTTTATAAACCCTTATCTCCCCTTATTTTTATAAATTCTAAAAAATTAACAGAATATTATACATTGATTTTATGAATTTAAAGATAAAATGGATCAAGAATTAAAAAATAATGTTCTTAAAACAGGTACAAGTTTAGTTGGAATTGTTTGTAAAGGAGGAGTTGTTTTAGCTGCAGATAGAAAAGTAACCCTAGGGGGGCAGGTTGTTGCTCATAAAGATTTTTATAAAATTTATCAAATTAATGGTTATTTAGCAGTTTCAATTTCAGGGCAAGTTTCTGACGCTCAAGTAGCACTAAGGATAATTGCAGCTCAGTTAAAATTAAAAGAATTAAAGTCAAAAAAAAGACCCACCGTTAAGGAAGCAGCTAATTTTATAGCTAGCCTTTATTTTCAAACAATAAGGCAACCATCAATGATACCCTCCATAGTTGGAAGTATTGTGGCAGGATATAATGGGGATGGATCTTCAGAAATCTATTCAATATCCCCTGATGGTGCAATAAATCATATAAAAAATTATGATGCAAGCGGAAGTGGAATGATGTTCATATGGGGATTATTAGAAAGACAATATAAAAAAGATATTTCTATTGAACAGGGAGTAGAACTTGCAATTGAAGCATTAAAATCTTCATCAGAAAGGGATACAGCTTCTGGAGGGGGTATCGATGTTTTCACAATAACAAATGAAGGAATAAAACAAGTAGTAAAACAAGAAATTATCTCTGAGTTTAAAGATAGAAAATAAAAAATTGAGGTGAAATAAAATATAATTATTAAAGTAGTTTTATTAACAAAATGTCAGACATTCTAAAAGATATACAAAAAGAATTACCAAAAATTATATCTAGTGCAAACTTTGAAGGAGCAAATATGGTTTTGTACACAGATAATATAGATTTTTTTAAGGATAATGAAGGAAAAATAAAAGAACTAGTAAATCAATTTAAAAAAAGAATAGAATTAAGAGCAGACCCTAAACTTTTAAAATCTCAAGAAGAAACAGAAAATATAATTAAGGAAGTTGTTCCTTCTGAAGCAGAACTAACAAATATTCTTTTTGACCCTCAAAGAAGCATTGTTGTTATTGAAGCAAAAAGACCTGGTTTAGTAATTGGAAAATCAGGATTAATTTTAAGAGAAATTAAAGAAAAATGTTTTTGGATTCCCCAAATTCAAAGAAGCCCTGCAATTGATTCTAAAATAACTGAAAATATAAGGGCTGTTTTATATCAAAATAATAATACCCGGAAGAGATTTCTTAATTCTGTTGGTAAAAAAATATATAAAGAATGGAATCCTGAAAAAGTAGAAGAATGGATTAGGGTAACATTTCTAGGAGGCGGAAGACAAGTTGGAAGAAGTTGTATTTTACTTCAAACCCCTCAATCAAAAGTTCTTTTAGATTGCGGAATCAATGTTGCTGCAAAAGGAAAAGAAAAATTTCCATATTTAGATGTTTCTGAATTTAAAATAAATGAACTTGATGCTATTATTTTAACACATGCACACCTAGACCATTCTGGCCTAATCCCTTATTTATTTAAAATGGGTTATAGGGGCCCTATTTATATGACAACCCCAACAAGAGATATTGCAGCATTATTGGCTCTTGATTTCATTGGGGTTGCTTACAAACAAGCATCAGCACCCTTGTTTTCATCAACAGATATTAAAGAAATGGTAAAACATACAATATGTTTAGGTTATAATGAAGTAACAGATATTGCTCCTGACATGAGAATAACCCTTTATAATGCTGGTCATGCTTTAGGTTCTTCTATTGTTCATATTAACCTTGGAAATGGAGCACATAATCTTATTTATACAGGAGATTTTAAATATGCAAGGACAAGATTATTAGATAGGGCGATTGCAAACTTTCCACGTTTAGAAACAATGATAATAGAAGCAACTTATGGAGGAAAAGCAAATGTCCTTCCACCAAGAAGAGAATCAGAAGAACAATTAATACAAGAGATTAAATTAACAATTGAAAAAAAAGGAAAAGTTCTAATTCCAGAATTAGGTTTAGGAAGAGCTCAAGAAACAATGTTAATTCTTGAAGAAGCAATGAAAAATAATCAGTTACCAAAAGTTCCAATTCATATAGATGGGATGATATGGGATATTAATGGTATTCACACAGCTTATCCAGATTTTTTAAACACTCAGATAAGAAGAGATATTTTTCAAAATAATAATCCTTTTATTTCAGAGGTTTTTCAAAGAGTTGGTTCTCCTTCTGAAAGAAAACAAGTAATTGAAGGAGGACCTTGTATTGTTCTTGCAACTTCAGGAATGTTAGTAGGAGGAGCATCTGTTGAGTATTTTAGACATTTTGCATCAAGTAAAAAAAATAAAATATGTTTTGTGTGTTATCAAGGAGCAGGTTCTTTAGGAAAACAAGTTCAAGATGGAGTCAGGCAAGTTCAGATGAATATAGGAGGAAAAGAGGAGATAATTGATGTTAATTTTGAGGTTATAACAATAGATGGATTATCAGCTCATGCAGGAAGAAATGAACTTTTAGAATTTGCAAACAGAACTCAACCAAGAGCAAATAAAATCATAATTAATCATGGTGAACAATCAAGATGTCTTGACCTTGCATCTTCAATTTATAAATTGCATCATATAGAAACAAATGTTCCAAGAAATTTAGAAACAATTAGACTAAGGTAGGATTTGGAGATAATTAGGTTGAGATAAAAATTAAAGATTGTTAGGTTGAGGTAGATTTTCTAATCAAACAATTTAAAAACTCTTTTTCATTCTTATATCAATTAAACAAAAGAGGAAACTTACCCCGCGTTTAAATTTGTCACCTAATAAAATAAAAAGAAAATTTTGGTTATGGCTTGCCTTCCAAAATTTTCAAAAATAATAATGAAACACAATACAAAAATAACAATAATCTTGCTAACAATGTTTTTAGTAACTCAAATCATAGGATTATTTGTAATTTCAGCTTATAATAATGGAATACCACTTCCATATGGAATGGAACCTCCTGAAGAAATCAAACAAGAACCACAAGGCATGCAAATCATTTTAGCATTTGCAATAGCAATAACTTTATTTTTTATTTTAACAAAAATCAAAGCAATAGCTTTTATTAGATTATGGTTTTTCGTTGTAACAACTCTTGCATTAGGTCTAGCTTTAACAGTAATTTTATTTAAATTAAACATAACCTACCAGCCTCAATATTTAGCTCTTTTAATTGCTCTTCCTCTTGCTTATATTAAAATTTTCAAAAGACATCTTTTAACTCATAATATAACAGAGCTTTTAATTTATCCAGGAATCGCAGCTGTTTTTATCCCCTTACTTAATGTTTTATGGATAATAATTCTTTTACTATTAATCTCTCTCTATGACATCTGGGCTGTCTGGCATTCAGAATTTATGCAAAAAATGGCAAAATTTCAAATTAATAATCTAAAGTTTTTCACAGGTTTTTTTATTCCTTATGCAGATAAAAAACAAAAACAAAAAATAAAACAACTAAAACAAAAATATGCAGTAAAAGGAGATAAAGTTCTAGAAAAACAATTTAAAAAAGCAAAAATAAAAGTCAGTCTAGCAATCTTGGGCGGAGGTGACATAATATTTCCAATAATAACAGCAGGAGTTTTTTACAAAGTCTATCAATCACTAATCCCAGCATTTATAATTATGGCATCAGCAACACTTGCACTTCTTTTCCTTTTCATACTTGCAAGAAAAGGCAAGTTCTATCCTGCAATGCCATTCCTAACAATTGGAATGTATTTAGGAATGATTATAAGTTGGTTGATTTTTTAAAAAAATTAAAACTATAATATCTCAAGGAGTGTTCTATCAACAACTTTCCTTAATATTTCTGAAAGTTCAGGAGTTATATCTTTTGGATTAAATTTTTTACGTATCTTTTTAATAACTCTTTGTTTAATAACTTCTATAGCCCTTTTATATCTTTGCCCACACCCCCCACATACACAAACATGTTTAGAAAATCTTTTTTTCATTTCTCTAGAAAGAGGATCTATATCTTCATAAGGACGATCAAATAAATCTTTAATATATTCAAGATAAACTCCAAATAATATTCCAGGACACTCAAATTCATTTCTCATTTTAATTATTTAAATTTAATTTCTCCTCAACTTCTTCAATAATTCTTTCTAAAATTTCATTCATTCTTAAAACATCATATCTAAATGTATGTCTATCTTTAAAATTTGTCTTTCTATCATATTCTAAAAAATCTGAAAACATCAATCTAATATCTCTACTTACATAATCATCAAAAATTCCCCATGTAATAAATGAATAACATCCATCAAACCAACCTTTTCTACATTTATATTTTTGAGCAACACATTTCCCATTAACTAATTCAGAACTATGCACAATTTTATCAGGGAATTCATCTTCATAATCCTCATACCATCTTTTTATTCTATCAAGATATTCTTCAATCTTTCCAACTTCCATCTACCAAATCACTCCAACTGTTTTATATTTAATATTTTCAAATCTAATCTTTCCATCACTTATATTATTATTGTCTCCTTTAGTTATAAAATATACTCCTTTTTTATCTTCTCCTTTTTCAATAACTCTATGAACAATAAGCATATTATCTTTATTAAATGAAACAATGTCTCCAACATTAATATCATCAACACTTTCAACTTCAATCCTTATTCCATTACTTCCTTTATCTAAAACAGGTATCATACTTCCTGTTGATGCATAATTACTTAAACTCGCATCTTTAATATAAATAACAACTTTATCATTATAAACTTCAATCTGACTTTCATTAATAAAATCCAAAGGAGCTTTATTTGAATTATTAAAAAAACTAAAATTCCCTAAACTAATATTGTCAAAATTCCTAATATCAACAAACGGAACCTCTAATCCATTATCTAAAAAATAACTAATAAAAAATACACTTAGCATTCCTATTAAAAATACAATACATACTCCAAATATTTTATTAATTTCCATAAATAGACTTAGATTATATACTTTTAAACCTTATGTTTTTGTATTAATTCCTCAGTAACAACAAACAAAACATTTATAAACCCTTTTTTCTAACAAGTTTTATAATTAAATAAAAAATTAAACAAAAACAATATAAAAACAAATAAAATGATACTAAAACAAGAACTAGTAAATCAAGTAAGGGATTATTTTAATCTAAACATTTATGAAACAAAAGTATGGTTAGCATTACTTGGAAAAGGTGTAGCATCAGCAGGTGAAATAGCAGAAATCTCAGGTGTTCCACGTTCAAGAACTTATGATGTTTTAGAAAGCTTAGAAAAACAAGGATTTGCAATAATGAAACTTGGAAAACCAGTTAAATATATTGCAGTTAAACCAAATATAATTATTGAAAAATTAAAATCAAATACTTTGAGATATGCTAATGAAAAAATCAAAAACATTTCAAAACTAAAAGAAACAGCAGAATATAAAGAATTAAAACAATTATATGATGTAGGGATTCAGCCAATTAAACAAGAAGATATTTCAGGTTCAGTAAGAGGAAAATCAACAATATATAATCATATAAAAGAACTTTTAGAAAATGCAAAAAAAGAAGTTATCATTTGCACATCTAGTAATGAAATCCAGCTTAAATCAAGATTTTTCTCATTATTGTTTGACAGATTAAAAAAATCAAATATAAAATTAAAAATTGCTTTATCAGGCGATGAAAAAGAAATTAAAAAAATAAATTCTAAATTTAAAATAAAAGCAAAAAAAATAAACATTGACACAAGATTTTTCATTGCAGATAATGAGCAAATTTTGTTTATGATATCAAATAGCAATCATCCTGATGAAGAAATTGCTGTCTGGCTTAACACACCTTTTTTTGCTTCAACATTAGGATTTATGTTTGAGCAAGCGGTGAAAACAGGGGAATAAAATGGTAAAATTTACACAAATAGTTGCAGCAGCTCTTATTTTTACAGCAGGATATGTTTGTGGTTCACCAGGTGAAGTTAAGGTTGAAAATGGCCCAATGAAGGAGCATAGGATAATTATTAATTCTAATCTCTTGAAAGTTACTCAAGGTACTGGTTTACCAGAAGGGTTAACAAGAAAAGTTTTTATTAAAGATAATAATCCTAATAACTCTAATAACATAGAAACCAGAATACCAAATGCAAGAGAACTTCAACCTTCTTATCCCTCAAGACCTTTTCACTCTAATCTTTATTAATTATTTTTTAACAATCTCTTTCACACCCATCCCCTCAATAACTTTTTTCTCATTTTTCAAAAACTCTTTAAACCACTGTTCAAAACTCATTAAGTGTTTAACTTTAACATAAGCAAAATCTTTTTTAATAAATGCTTTAGCATGAACTTTTTTAAACTTAGTTAAATTATGAACATTAGCTATAGGAGGACCTTTAACAATATCTTCTCCTTTTGAATCTAAAACAAAATAAAATCTTGCAACATTTTTCTCATCATCATAATCAAATCCAGATTTTCTAATATCAAATTCTTTTTTTAATTTATAAATAAAAAAACCAAAAAACTTCTTGCTTTTTGTTCCAGCAATATCTCCTGCTTGCCTATTTGTCTTAATCTCTATTGCTTTAACATTTTTAAATTTTCTAAAATCTTCAAAAACATTTTTCTTAATAAAAAATTCAGAGCTTGGATTTTTCAAAAATCCTCTGCAAGCATTCTGGAACTTAAAAAAAGTTTCTTTTGACAAACTTGAAAGAGCATTTCTTTCTTTAAAAGTCGGATCAACAATTACAATTGGACTTGAAAGTTTTGATTTGTTCATTTCTCTTAAAACTTCTTGCCTGTCTTTAAAAAATCTTCCAGAGTCTATAATAATTTTATCATCTTTTTTAGTTTTTACATTAACAATCTCTTTTATAAATTTTAAAAAACTTCCATAATAACAAACCAACAACTCCAAGGCATAGCCAGAAAAACCATGAATATAACTTTCAGCACCATAAACATCTTGAGCATGTGCAAAAGCTTTAGCTAAAATAATTTCATCACTTAATTTTTTATTTTTATTTATTTTTTTTAAAAGATAATTAACATGAAAATAACTTAAATCAGTAACATTTACTGCTTCTTCAGGTTTTTTAATTTTAAAAACAGGAACAATTTCAATTAAAATATCTTCTTTATTTAACTGATAATAATTTCTTGAACCATAAACTTTTCGAACATTTTTCCCTAAAACTCTCCCAAGCATTGATGAAATCTTACTATCATCATACTTTTTATCAAATCTTACAAAAATATCAACATCATAATGGTCTTTTTTTACTAATGTTTCTTTTGCTAAACTTCCACCTACAAAAACCTCTGCTTCAACTCTCTGCTTTTTCAATCTCTTTTTTAAATCCTCACAAAATTCTTTACTTATTTTTTTAATTTTATTTAAAGTATCTTGAGAAGGTTTTATTAATTGAATCTGTTCTTTAAAAATTTTTCCTATTTTTTTATCCATAAATTAAATAAAGAAAAGAGTTATTTAAAGTTGTTGATGAATTCCCTTTAAATTCTCTAACCTCTTAAAAATGTTTCACCTCTCCCAACTTTCATTCTCCACTCTTTATTTCCCTATAAATAAAATAAGCAGCAATAGCACCTTCTGCAGAAGCAGTAACAATTTGTTTTAAAATATTATCAGTTACATCTCCAGCAGCATAAATTCCTTTAAAAGAAGTCATTTGATTTTTATCAACAACAATATATCCTTTATCTGTTTGCTTAATTTTTAAATGAGAAATAATACTAACTTCAGGAACACTTCCAATTTCAATAAATACTCCATCAACATCTAATTTTTTACCAGATTTTAAATCCACACTATCAACTTTTCCCTTACCAATTATTTCTTTAATCTCTTCATTAAACAAAACCTCAATTTTCTTTTCTTTTTCAACTAACTCAACCCAGCTTGGCTCTCCTCTAAAAAATTTATCTTTTCTATAAATAATATAAACTTTAGATGCAAATTCACTTAAAAGCAAAGCAGCTGTCAAAGCAGCATCAGAACCTCCAACAACACTTACAATCTTGTCTTTAAAAAATCCAGCATCGCAAGTTGCACAATAACTAACCCCCTTTCCAACAAACTCTTCTTCACCCTTAACACCTAGTTTCTGCCTATTAGTCCCTCCTGCAAAAATAATTTTCTTTCCAAAATACTCACTTTTTGAAGTTTTAACAATAAAACCTTGTTTTACTTTCCCCCCCTCTTCCCTAATTTTAACAACTTCTTCATAAACAATTGGAACTTCTAATTCTTTAACATGTTTTGCAAACTTCTGCATTAATTCAAAACCATTAACATTATTATAACTTGGAAAATTACAAATTCTATGAGCAGTAGAAGCTAAACCTCCCAAATCCTTAGAAAGTATTAAAGTTTTTAATTTATGTCTTGATGCATAAATTCCTGCACTCATTCCAGCAGGTCCTGCCCCAATAATTATTAAATCATATTTTTCCATTAATACAAACAGAAAAACAAGTTTTTAAAGATTTCCAATCATTGAGCTTAACTTCATCAACACCTCAATCATACTTCAAATCCCTATATGCTTTTACAATCCTATCATAAAATACACTTACATCATACTCTCTTTTATCAGCCGGTTGTATTTCTCCTCCTAAAATTTCCCAGCTTCTGCACACTTTTAATCTTAATGCTTTATTTTCAAAACCTCCTTTTCTTTTATGATCAAAAAGATTATCTAAAACAGTTCCTTCAAGTATTTTTTTTACTCTATTAAAACCTTTTTGGTGTTTAGTATAAACCAGAACTTTAGAGTCTTTTTCAAAATCATCAGGCCTATGAAGTCTTCGCTCATCTTTTACTAAAATTGCATTTTTAATTTCAGGAGGTAATCCAATATCAGCCATTAAAAATTATTTTTTCTTAGATTTATAAATATTATTGCAATATATCACCCTAACTCTTTTCTCTCTTCTTTTTCTTCATCCTCCTCACTATCTAAGGAAGAAGAACTTGTTAGGAGAACCTTAGTTCCCATACTATCATTTTCAAAAGGATCTCTAATTTTTCTATTTACTTCTTCACTATTAGCACTAAGAGAAGAAGCTAAATCAATAATATATTTTCCTTCTTCTAATTTATAAATCAAAGGCCTATTCTTAGAAAATAAATTAACAATATCAATTTCAAATTTTCCCGGCTCAATAACTCTCACACTTTCTAAATCTAAAATAACAGGCTCATCAGGTTTTTCAACTAATCCAGTCAACTCTCTAATATCTTTTTCAATTTGGTCTTTATCAGCTTTTTCAAGCTCAACCATAACTTTCTTAACTTCATTTTGCAGTTCTTCAAACTTTTCTTGTTTAATATAATAAAAAAACCTGCTTCCACAACTACATCCTTTTAATAATTCTTTAGCAGCATCAGGAAAAACCTTCCCGCATTTTGTGCATTGATGAGGCATCTTAAAATAACAAAGAACCATCTATTAATAAAGATTTATGAGATAAATTTTAGTATATAACCTATAGAATTCTAAAAAGGGCTAATCATTTAAAGAC
>CAYRKK010000007.1:0-24505 GCA_964424875.1 Candidatus Woesearchaeota archaeon | reverse complement strand
GCAAAACTTTTTTTTGTTGAAGATTGAAATTTATGTCTTTCCGGACAGCGCCGAATGTCAGAAATTAAACCACTTACTTTAGTAAGTGGAATGATTTTGGTGGTTTAATTTCTGAGCATCCTAAAAACAAGGGGCTGTTACAAACCACACCCTTTAGGGTGTGGTGCCCCATTGTTTTTTTGATCTTATTATTTACTATAAACTCTTGGCCTTTTATCAATCTTTGTTACTAATATGATTTTATCTTTTTTCATGAATTTATATAAAACTCTGTAATCTCCTATTCTATATCTAAATAACATTAATCCTTTTTCTCTTCTAATAAATTTTACATCACTTGGAACAGGATTGCCTTTTAAATTCCTTAATCTATTTTCAATTCTTTCCCTAATATTTCTATCAAAATTATCTAAGAACTTCTGAGCTCTCACAGAAAGCCCTATTATACACATTTTAATCCAAACTCTTTGTCCTTCCTTCAGCCAAATCTTGCTCAGCTTCTTCAATTGAATCTAAGTCATCCTTTGTCAACATAACATCTTCTAAATGTTCTTTTATTTGTTCAATATTTTGTTGCATTATATCAAGTTTGTTTATAATTATTTCTTGTTCTATAAAAATATAATAGTTTCTAAATTTAAATAATTATCTATTAATCATCCCAAAAACCCACTCACTTTTTCCTCAATACTCTCACCTGTCTGGCTTCCAACCATTCTATCAACTTCTTTTCCATCTTTAAAAATAATTAAACAAGGGATACTTGAAATTCCAAATTTAGAAGACAATTCCCTATTATCATCAACATTAATCTTAACAAACTTAACATCTTTTAATTTATCAGCTAATTCTTCAATAACAGGAGAAAGCATAAGACAAGGCATACACCACTCAGCAAAAAAATCAACAACAACCAACTTATGAGAATTATTAATTATTTCATCAAATTCCCCTTCTGTAATTTCCATTGCTGGATCATTTTTTGCAACCATTTTCTACTCTCCCTTAATTCAAATATCACCTTAATCATTAAAAAACTTAGAAATAAGAGGTTAATAAATGTTTCTTTCACTTCTAAAATCTATATTCTATTATAATAATAATTAATAAATAAAAAATTAAATAATAATATGGCAGAAGAACAAAGTCAATCAAGACCAACTTGGGAACAATCATTTATGTTCTCAGCTTATTCTGCTGCAGCAAGGTCAAGTTGCAAATATCTAAAAACAGGAGCAGTAATTGTTAAAGATAAAAGAATAATTGCAATGGGGTATAATGGTGCTCCCCCCGGAATAAAGAACTGTTTAGAAGTAGGATGTAGAAAAGACCAGAAAAAAATAAAATGGGAAGAAAGACATACAGGAAATTGCAGAGGAGCTCATGCTGAAATAAATGCAATGAGCCAGATAGCAAGAAAAGATTTAAAATCCACAACAATGTTCACTATTTTTTATCCATGTTCAGCATGTGCTAAATCAATTGTTGGAAATGGAATTTCAGAAGTTGTTTTTTCAAAAATCTATAAGGAACCTGATTCATTAACAAAAGAATTATTTTCAGAAGCAGGAATAAAATTAAGACAAATGCAGATTAATATTAAAAACCAATGTAATAGGGTTATTGATGTTGCTAATCAGCCGAGTTTATAATTGACCAAAATAATATCAACTAACAACCCCTCTCCCCCTCAACTCCTCCAACCCAGTTTGCCAATATTCACTTAAGAACTTTCTCTCATCTTCATTATAAATCTTTTTAATCTTAAACAATCCTTTTGTTTTTCCAAACCCACACGTAAACTGCAAAACAACAACTTTAGCAACAACATTCCAATCTTTATCAGCTAAATCAATTGGAATATCAACAGGATAAACTCTGCAGTCATTTTTCTCAAACTCATAAACTTTTCCAATTTCAAGTTTTTCAGGAAAACCTTGTTCAGGTTTTAATTTCAAAACCCAATTAAATTCTGTTTTATATCCCATTTTAATTTTTATAAATTCTTCCCCTATTATCCATGACCCTTACAAATAAAATCTTTCTTTTAAAATCAATATCTATTAAAGAACGATAATCTCCAATTCTAAGTTTATAATCATAATCTCCTTCATAATGTTCTAGATATCTAAAAGGATTTAATTTAATCCTGATAAACTTTTGTTTAATTCTCTCTTTTATATCTTCTTGAAGATTTCTTATAAATTTAGTTGCTTGTTTTGAAAACTCAATTTTATACATTATAAATCTTCTAAAGAAGTGTATTCTTCTTCAGATTCAGCTCTTGCTTTTTCTAATTCTTCTTTAGCCCAATCACTTAATTCACCCTCTGGATCACTTCCAGCAGGAATTAATATTCTTTTCATCATAGCCACATCTATCATCAACTTCTTCAAATCAACTCTAATATCTTTTAATTCCTGTTCCATCTTATTAATAATAATTCAACACTTAAAAAATTATCTGTTCTTCACTACATCAAACAAACCTCTCATTCATATTCTCTTTATCCCATTCCCTATCTTTATTATACTCTAACTTCTTCATTATCTCTTTCTCAATATTAATATCAAATATACCACATAAATGTAAAATCCTTTGAACAGCATCTCCAAGCTCTTCTTTAAATCCATCTTTACCATCAATATTCTTATGTCTATAAGCTTCAAATGCTTCAGATATTTCAGAATGAATTAAAGCTATTTTCTTAGCAACATTCACATCTTCTTGCTTAACACCAAATCCTTTTTCTCGAGCTTGTTGAAGGATTAAGTTTTGTAAATCATTGATTGTTAATTTTTCATTAACATCATTAAAAAATAGTTTTATCTTATTTAAATCTCCATGAAGAATCACAGGTTTCATATGCATTACTTCTACATGATATCTGGCTTTTTCTTTTGAAGGGGGAGGATGTAGCAAAAAAATCTTTTGTTTCCAATAATATGCAAGACCTAATTCAATTAAAGAATGAGTTCCAATATAACCTTCAATTCCTTCTTTAGGATAATTTAAAACCAATATTGCATCACATTTTTCCTGAGCATCCATACAAGTCCTCATAATATCTGTATTCTCGCAATGAGCCAAATCTTCATTAAGAAAAGGATTTTTAATACAATCAAAAGTATCAGGAGCAAAATCTGCTTCAAACCCAAATTCTTCTAATATTTTTTTTGTTTCAACAAACTCTTTTGCAAAATGCATACTCCCTGCAATAAATATTTTCATCTTACTCCCTCACAATATTATCCTCATCATTTTTATGATTATACTTATCTAAAATCTCTTTTTGCACCATATTAAAAGCATCTTCAATATCAACCCCTAATTGATTAGCCAACCTACAAGTTCCAAAAAACAAATCTCCAATTCCATCTTTAAAAACTTCTGGCCTTTCCCTAACAATTCTTTTCCTCCCCTCTTCATCTTTGTATCTAAGATATTTTGACATTTCTCCTAACTCCTCATGCAAATGATCAATTTTATCAATATTAGGAACATCTTTCCAATTATTTCTAAGAGCAAATTGGCGAACAAGTTCTTGAGCTTGTTTCATTGTTTCAACTTTTTTATTACTATTAATATCCCTTATCACAACTTCTTCAATCTCCCCCTCATACTTATCATATTCTTCTTTCCACTCAATCCCTCTTTTTTCAAATTCTATTTTCAACCTCTTTTTTAATTCCCTTAAAACAGGTTTTAATTCAGGAAAATTTTTAACATGTTTATCAATATAAGTTGCAACTAAATCTTCATCACTATAATTTTTCCCTTTTTCAACAATATAACTTATTGTCTCAATTTTATCAAGAGCTTTAACAAACAATGCTTCCCTACTTCTTGAATATTCATACTCTTCCCATAACTCAATAATCTCTTTTCCAATTTTTTCAGGAAGAATATTTTTTAGTTTATTAATTGCTTCAATTTCATTTTTTTGCTTTTCTTCTTTAGAAATATTCCCTTTATAAATTTCTCCATAATCAATATCTCCTGTAATCGCCTCAGGCAAGTCATGGACAATAGCAATCTTAACAGCTTTTAAAACATCAATATCTAAACAAAGTTCATCACTATAAATAAAAGTCATTAATGCTAATCTCCAAGAATGATCAGATCCTGAATCTCCTTCTATATCATAATCTCCATATCTCTTAGTTTTTTTCAAGTCACTAACAACATGCAAAAAATCAAATATTTTTTCTATATTCTCTTTTTCCATACTTTTTAAGATTATAATATCTTTATAAAAATTCCTTCACTCAAAAACATACATCAAACCAACACTCTAATCTCATCAGCATACTCTTTCATCAACTCACCAAATTTATCTAATTTCTCTTTAGAACTAGGACTCATCTCTCTATATTCAACATCCCTAGTTTTTTCAGGTAAAAACTGTTGCAATGTCCATAACTTAACTTTACTTCCAACAATCCCTTTAACCCACTTTCCCATTTCTTCAATATCAGATTTAGAATAAAAAGGCAAAACAGTTGTTCTAAATTCAGAATTAGGAAACTGCTCAACTAACCTAATCGACTCTTCAATCTTTTCAATATCAACTTCAACTCCCGTAATTTCATTATACTTTCCTTTAGGAGATTTAATATCCATTGCAACATAATCAACACCCACATCTGATAACTCTCTCAACACATCAGGCCTACTACCATTTGTATCAATCTTAACACTCAGCCCTAATTCTTTTAACTTTTTAACAAACTCAATTAAACCATTTTGCAAACAAGGCTCACCTCCAGATATTGTAACAGCTTTGTACCATCCTTCCTGAGCTTTCACCTCTAAATCTTTTAATAAAAAATCTAAATCAATTTCATTATCAACACCATCAATCAATTCATAATTATGACAAAACCCGCATTTAAAATTACATCCTGAAGTAAAAACTATCACTCCAAATTTTCCAGGATAATCAATTGTTGTTTCTTCACGAAATGATATTTTCATTTTAACCCTCTTCTTCCTTCAAACCCTTCCTTACAAAGCTGAATTGCTTTTCTTGTTCTTTTCATAAGTTCATCAAAAGTTCTACCTCGAGTATGGCAACCAGGCAGACCCACAACCTCAGAAATTAAATGTCCATCCTCTCCTTGTTCAACAATTATTTTACACTCCATATTACCCATCAATAATCTCTTTTTAAAAACATTTCCATCCTAAACCCTAACCACCAATTCATAATCTTTCATTCTCTCTACAATAGCTTGTTTAATTTCTTCATAACTAATCATATCTGTTTTTCCAACACCAGAATCAATACTACAAGTTCCATCCTCACATTCACTATCACTCCCATACTCAGTTGTCTTTTTCCAAAAACTTTTTTTCCCAGCAACAACAAGAGTTGGAACACTATCAAATGGAACATTATATTTTGCAGCATTAACTATAGCATCTTCTTTCATTTCATCTAATTTATAAAATTTAAAATCAATTTCTTCATCTAATCCTAGCTCTTGAATAACTTGTTCAACAATTTTTTTAGTCTTATCACAATAAATACACTCATTTTTACCAAACTGCATAATAGTTAATTTTCCATTTGGCGAAGGATTATACAACCAAGACATATCTTTTCCTCCACTTGCCCCAGCATAATCTAACTCTGCTTTTTTTCTATCTTCATAAATTTGCAACTGTGAACCATTCCACTGTTTTAAACTACTATTATACCCAACAATTCTTGTAACAATATTTAATTTACTCAAATCAACTGTTTCTTCAATACTATTTTCACATTCAGGATTTGAACATAACTTTTTATCACCAGCCATTATGTTCCCACAGCAATTGCATTCAGTATAAGTTGGAGAAAAAACTAATTGAGCACATCTTGTATTTTCTAAAGTGTTTTTAACTAAATTCCAAATAGCTTCTTTACTTGGCCTTTGTTCTCCAATATAAGCATGAGTAATTGCCCCAGCCTCAATCATCTCATGAAATTTGCTTTGCCCAACAATCCTATCAATAATTCCCATATTAGCATTGGGAGAAAAATGAATTGAATTTGTATAATATGTATTTTCTCCTTCCCCTTTTATAATCTTTTTCCCAATTTCAAATCTTTTTCCATCAATAATGCTCAATCTCCTTGTTGCAGATTCTGCAGGCGTCTCTTCAATAACAAATTTCAAACCAGTTCTTTTTTTAAACTCCATTACTTTTTTATACATAAATGCAATTATTTTCAAACCTGTTTCATATGCTTCTTCACTCTCATGTAATTCTTTTTCTGTCAAAGCTTTAACAGCTTCATTTAAACCAATATTTCCAAGAATATAAGTTGATTTTTTTAAATCAATATAAGAAGTTCCATCATCACTTGGTTTTCCTAAATTTCTCATAGGACTCCCATCTGTTTCTAATAATCTTTGCATAAATAAAGCTTTTTGTTGATGAGCTCTCAAAGCTATTTCCATTGCATTATCTAATTCATCTAAACATCCTTCTAAAGTAATTCCTTTATAAGCTGCTTGAGCAAGGTTAATAGTTACATTTTGAAACCCACAAAACCTTAGTTTCTCAGGATATTTTAACATTGATTTATCTTCAATCTTTTCTTTTAATCTGCAACACTGTGCAAGAACAGCCCCATTACCCCTATCAAACATAAAATATATAGAACCATTCTCAGCAGAAACTTCTATTGCAAATTCTAAAATTTTTCTTTGCTCAGGATTTTCAAAAGAATCTTTATCAACATGTAAATCACATTTTGGAAAATGAAAAGGCCTGCCATCTTTATCTCCTTTTCTCCAAACTTCAATTAATGACTTTGCAAACTTCATTGCAGAGGGTTCTAAGTCTCCATAAGTAATTATATGCCCCCCTTTAAATTCTCCTTCTAATTTTAAATCATCAGCATCTCCATTTTTAAAATCCTGAGAATCTTTTGTTTTAAGTCTTGGAACATCATCAACCATTTTTATATTACTCTCTAATGTTTTAATCATATATTTCCCTCCAGGCCCAATAGCAGGAACATTTTTTAAATAATGTGGGACACCCGTATGAATATTAAAATCAATAAACAATGTCTGTCCTCCTCGTGAAAATGCATTTTGAGAAGCAGCAAATATTAAATTCTGAGCAACCTGGTCATATTCTTTTTGTGAAATCTCCCTTAATTCTTTTTTTTCTTTTTCAATTTTAAAATAATTATCAGATTCTTTATTCTCACTAAAAACATCTTGTTCAATTAATTTTATATAATCTCTTTTTTCAATACTTAAAACTTTACCATTAAATCTTCCTACAATAATATCAATAGGCCTGTTTAATAAAGGAGAATAAAGTATATTTAAAAAACCAAAACCCAAAGCACCTGCATAATGTGCTTGCATTGAAGCTAAAAAAGTTTGAACATGTTGATTAAGAACCCAAGCAGAATTTGGAGGATTTGATTTAGTTTCTAAATTTTCTAAAATTTTTCCTAATCCATATTTTTTTATATACTCTAATGAATGTGAACTGCAATATGCTCTTGTAGGATATCCTAAATCATGAATATGGATTTTTCCATCTAAATGAGCATCTCCAACCTCATCACTAAAAATATTCATCAAAGCCCATGGTTTTTGTATTCTTTCAGCAATTTCCAAATTAACAGCTTCAGGATTATTACTAGCAATATTACTATTCTCATTACTCCTGCTAAAAATAATTTTCATAAAATCAGGGCTAGGAATACTTAATAATGCCTGTTTTTTTCTTTGAGTTTCTAATCCTTCTTCTTTTAAAATTAAATCAATTAACATCCTAATATCTGTAGTCTGAAAATGTTTTATCCCCCCTCTTTTATATAAACCAATAACACTATTTTCAATTTTTTTTGCAATTTTTTCAGCATAATTATTAGCTAAATTAGCTTCATCTTTTAATTGTTTAATTATTTTTCCCCTATCCCATTTCTCTAAACTTTCTTTTGAATCAGATTCTATTAATAATGCAGCATCAGTAGTGCTTCTTTCATTATTCATATTTGCAATCAATAAAAACTCCCTAACTTCTGTTCTCTCTGTACTATAATTTTTATAAGCAATTGAAACATTATTATAACCAATTTCTCTTGCAGTATCAATTATAGTTTTTTGAATATCATCTATTTTAGGAATATTCCCATTAAATCTATCACTTATTTTTTTCTTTACTTCAGAATAAATTGCATCTGTTGCTTCTTCAGAATTCTTTAAACCAACATCTTTAACAGCATAATTTATTGCATCTCTTATTTTTAAGGGATTAAATCTATCTAAACTCTTATCTCTTTTTTTAATATGTTTTGGTAATAACATTTTGAATTTAACCTCCTAAAATACTTATTTCTTTTTTTAAATCTTCCATATTTTGAAAATCCATATAAACAGAAGCAAACCTTATGTAAGCAACCTTATCTAATTTTTTTAATTTATTAATCATGATTTTTCCAACCATCTCACTTTTTACTTCTTTACCTTTTCTTAATAATTTTTCTTCAATATCTTCAATAATCCCATCAATTTCTTTAATTGAAATCGGCCTTTTTTGACATGCTTTCATTATCCCGATTTTAAGTTTTTCTTTTGAAAAACTTTCACGCCTTCCATCTTTTTTAATAACAATGATTTCTCTTTTTTCAGGTTTTTCATAACTTGTAAATCTTTTCTTGCATTTCAAACACTCTCTTCTTCTTCTTGTTCCTTCAGGAGATTCTCTTTTATCAGTAACATGAGTATCTGCTCCACAAAAAATACATTTCATTTTAATAAGTTAATATATCAAGGCAATAGAAAATTTCAATTTGACCTCTTTTTTATTTTAACATCCTCCTTTTTTAATTATTTTATTTATTTAAACCAAAATATTAAACAAACATACCATATATTGTATTTCACCTTTTTTTAAATACAACCTATTGTAGTTTTAATCACAATAGTAGATTTAAACAAAACCAGTATTTAAATATTCCTATACAATATCCTGTATATCTAAACCCAACCCCGACGACAAGATTTTCAAGAGATACAAGAATAAGAAATCTAATATTAATTTTTTTTAATAGTTTATTAAATCCACATACTTTAAAATATAGTATCATTAATATTGCACAAGCTAAGTTTTAGGGAGTAGTTCTAGTGGTATTCTTAAAGAGATAATAAAGAAGCCCACATATTTATGTGTGAGAGAATGTCACTTTAATTAATAAAATATCTTCCTATTAACAACTCTTTCACTAAACAAAACCCTCACTCTTTCACAACAATATTTAAAAACAAAATTTAATTATTCCAATTATGGTTTTAAAAAAAATAAAAGTAAAAGTAAAAAAACTTCATCCTGATGCAAAAATTCCAACTCATGGAACAGAACATGCTGCAGGATTTGATTTATATTCTATTGAAACAATAATCCTCCAACCAGGAGAAAGACATGCATTTGCAACAGGAATATCAATTGAAATTCCAGAAGGTCTTGCAACATTATTCTGGGACAGAAGTGGAATGGGATTTAAAGGAATTCATAGATTTGCAGGAGTTATTGATTCAGATTACAGAGGAGAATTAAAAATAATCCTCTTCAACTCAACAAAAGAACCCTTTACAATTGAAAAAGGCGACAGAATTGTCCAAGCAATTATTCAAGATTATTACACTCCTGAATTTGAAGAACAAACAGATCTTTCTGACACTCAAAGAGGTGAAGGTGGTTTTGGTAGTACTGGGATGAAATGAGTTTAAAATGATAGAACTTGAAAAAACATATCTTGCAAAAAAACTTCCTGAAAATTTAAAAGATTGCGAATTCAAAGAAATAATTGATCTTTATATTCCTAAAGAAAATAAACATCCAAAATTAAGAATAAGAAAAAATGGAAATAAGTTTGAGATAACAAAAAAACAAGTTATAGATGAAAACGACAAATCTCAGTTAAGAGAAGAAACAATTCCAATAACAGAACAAGAATTTTATAGTTTAGTTGAAATTAAAGGAAAAAAGATTCATAAAATAAGATATTATTATAATTATAATAATAATAACCTTGCTGAAATAGATATATTTCAAGGAGCTCTTAAAGGGCTTGTTATAATTGATTTTGAATTTAAAACTTCTGAAGAAAAAGAAAATTTTAAAATGCCTGATTTTTGTTTAACAGAAATTACTCAAGAAGATTTTATTGCAGGAGGAATGCTTTGTGGAAAATCTTATGAAGATATTGAAGAAGACCTTAAAAAACATGAATATAAAAAATTATTTCTAGAATGAATTTTTTCAATCAATTAGACAATGAATTTTTAGGAAAGATATGACTCTTTATCTAAAATGAATAACCCCTAGCCTAATTTTAACTCCAATCCTCGAATCTGTTTATTCTCATCCTCTTATTTATTTTCATCATATAAAGTTATATAAACTTGGTTCTCTTTTTTAAAAAATGAATATTATAAATAATCTGAACAAACAAAATTTAAAAATCTTTGAAAAAATCTCTTTAAACAAATTAAATCCTTTAAACTTATCAAAAATAACTTTAAAATCTACAAAAGAAAAACTTGGAAAATCTCCTGGAACCCTGGTTTATACTGGAAAACCAAGAAAAGAAAAAGTTAAGATTCAAGTCATGGATTATACAAAGGGTTCATTAAAAGAGTTTAAATCAGAAAATATTGAGGATACTTTTAAGTTCAAAAATAAAAAGAGTATGACTTGGATTAATATAACTGGAATTCATAATCTTGATTTAATAAAAAAAATAGGAGAACATTTCAATTTTCATCCACTAATTCTTGAAGATATTGTAAACACAAATCAAAGGCCAAAAATTGAAGAATTTGATGAAATATTATTTCTAGTTTTAAAAATAATCTCTCATGAAGATAATCATATAAATTCAGAACAAATTAGTATCATTTTTGGAAAAGGATTTATAATTTCATTTCAAGAACAAGAAAATAATTTTTTTGAGCCAATAAAAGAAAGAATAAGGCAAGGAAGAGTAAGAATAAGAACCACTGAAAGTGACTATCTTGCTTATACTCTTTTAGACATTATAATTGATAATTATTTTGTTGTTTTAGAAAGTATTGGTGACGAAATAGAATCAATAGAAAATAACCTCATAAAAGATAACCTTAATACTCTGAATAATATTTACAAGTTAAAAAGAGAACTTATTAATCTTAGAAAATCTATCTGGCCCTTAAGAGAGATTATAAGTTTTTTACAAAGAACAGATTCAAAATTGATTCATAAAGAAACTCAGGCATATATACGGGATGTCTATGATCATACTATTCAAGTAATGGATACAGTTGAAACCTTCAGAGATATGCTTTCAGGAATGCTTGATTTATATCTTTCTATAAACAGCAATAAAATGAATGAGGTTATGAAAGTTTTAACAATTATTGCTACAATATTCATTCCACTTACATTTATTGCAGGAATTTATGGAATGAATTTTGAATACATGCCCGAACTTGCTATTAAATGGTTTTATCCTGCTGTTTGGGGAGTTATAGTTATAGTAGCAGCTGGAATGATTTTTTATTTTAAAAGAAAAAAATGGTTTTAAAAGGTTAATAAACAATTTAACCTTTGGTTTGTTCAGTGGGAGAATAGAAAGAGTAACTAAAATATATTATATCCTGAATCTTTTTATAAGAATAACTCTTATACTTGTTTTTATAGGAGTGGTTTATAATTAAAGATGGACAGTTTTATTTGCAGTAATATTCACAATAATATTAACTTTTTTGCCTAGATTATTTGAAAGAGGATACAAAATTTATCTTCCAGTAGAGTTTGAAATTATAATTATAGTTTTCCTTTATGCGACTTTATTTTTAGGAGAAGTTCATGGCTATTATGATAAGTTTTGGTGGTGGGATCTTGTCCTTCATACAAGTTCTGCCTTAGCTTTTGGATTTATGATCCTATATGTTTTATATAAATGAAGTAAGGTTAAAGCTAATCCCCTTTGGATTGCTATTTTTTCTTTTTTTTTGCAGTTGCAATTGGTGCTGTATGGGAGATTTTTGAATTCAGCAGGGATCAGATTTTTGGTTTTATCATGCAAAAATCCGGGCTTATAGATACAATGTGGGATTTAATTGTTGATAGCGCTGGAGCCCTTATAGCATCAATATCTGGTTATTTTTATATTAAGAAAAGAGAGATTTTTTTATTTGGAAAAGTTTTTAAAAGATTTGAATCAGAAAATCCTGATTTTTTTAGATAAATTGAGGATATTTTCATACGGTAATATTTTCCATTTCAAATTTCTCTTTAATACCTGATAATACTTCGGAGATAATCTCATCTTTTTTATTAATCTCTCTAATCCAAAACCGTATGTTTAAAGTTATTTTTCCAGATTGCATATCTGTAATTAGGATATACGGACTAAATTTTGTTAAATCTTTTTCAGGATATAATCTTCTTAATGATTTTAATTCCAAAAGTTTAAAGATTCTTGCTTTCTCATTTTTTGATACATTAGGTAATATCCTAAGATTCTTATTTAAAACCTCATAAATAATCTTTTTAATGTTTTCAAAATTATTGTTTGAAGAAATTGCCATAGGAATTTGGATTTCTACAAAACCTGTTTTATTATAATTTATAACTCTTGATGTAATTAATAAGAAATTAGGAATAAAATGTATCTTCCCATTTATATCTCTAATTGTTATTCTCATAAGATTTATATCTTTAATCCTTCCAATAATTGAAGGAGGATTTATTTCAATCCAATCATCAATTTTAATATAACTTCCAAATGAAATAATTAATCCTGAAATAAAATTTTGAATAATTTGTTGTGTTGAAAAAGCAATTGCTACTGAAACAATTCCTAATGAAGACGCAATTACACCAATCTCAAATTTAAAATAATAAACATTAAGAAAATAGACCAATAATATAATTGATGAAAACTGAATAATAACTGAAGTTAATTTTAAATAGTGTTTTGAAAATTTATTTTCTAATATTTTTTGAATAAAGATACCTATAACATTGGTCACTACTGTGATTATAATCAATAATATCACAAATAAAGATATTTTCTCATAATAAGCTAATTCTATCATTTTAATCTAAAGAAATCTAAGGTTATATAACCTTTCATTAGATAAAATTAGGATATTGAATTTGTTTAACTTGATTTTTTAAAATAGATGAGGATTACTCAGTCTTTCCCCAAAATTCATCCGCTTCCTTTTCCATTTTATCCAATCTATCATAATAGTCTGAAAATTCTTTTAAATGCGCAAGAGCAATCTTTCCGGTCATTAAAGAATCGTCATTTGTTACATTTGTTTCAGAATCTCTGCTTCCATGTTCAAGCTCAACATTCAGACCTTTAGTAAATTGTTTAACATCAAACTTAGCCCATTTAGTTCCTAATGACTCTCCAATAGCTTTTGCTTCTTCTTCATTAAATAGTTTTTTTGTTTCCATCTTTTCTAATGATTTTTATTAATAATTTAAATTTTCAATCTCATTCTTATCAATTGTATAATTCCAGGAGTATTATCTGCACCACATGAAACACTTTGAAATTTTCCATTATCATCATGAACAAGCATACAAGCATCATGGTCAACTGCTAACTGATATGCATGTGCCATTGCTGCACCTTTTCTTTTAAAACTCTTTGAAATATATTTTCCATTTTCTTCTATTACTGCCCAATTTTCTCCTTTTTTAACAACATGCTGATTTCCTATCTCAGGTTTACATTCAAATTTTTCAAATTTACCTTCTTCATCATGCAAAACCATACATACCTTATGCCTTATGGCAAGTTCTTTAGCAAATTCAATCGCCTCACCCTTAGTAAGAAAAACTTTTGAAGCTCTTAATCCCTTTGCATCAATAACTCCCCATCCTTCATCTCTTGGAACTACATGTTTATTATCAAATTCATCTACCATCTTTATTATTTTATTAAGGCAATCTAGCTTATATATTTATGTATTCACTTAAAATAGGTGAATTACTTGATAAAAAAGTATTTCTATTAGGATTATTAATCAAATTATTGTTATCCATTAAATTATCATTATCAAAGCTTGCACACTTCCAATAACAAAGCCTATCACTCCTCCAATTATTTCAATAAAATGAAGTTCTTTTTTTGCAACCTTAAACACAATCTTTTCTAGTTCATCTACGCTTAATGTATTAATTTGATTTTCTACAGCTTTTTGAAAAGATTCAATTATTCTTTCTCCAATAAATGGAATTTTCTCAATTTTTCTAAAATTTGAAGGCATTATTTCTGGGGCAATATCTCCAATTTTTTTAGCAAGGATTTCTTTTCTTTTTGGAAGAACCCCTTGTATCCCAAAAATTTTATTTTTTGGATGAAATAGCATTTTTACAGCTAAGTAATTTGTAAAATATCCAATAATAAAACCTAATATTGGCAAGAGCAATATTTTGTATTCTAACATTTAAACCTCTCTTAAATATCCCCAAGTATGAAGTTTGTCAGAATCTTCAAACCATCTTTCACCAATATCATCTCTATAATACATATGAGGGATTTTTATGTATTTTATTTTATTATAAACATTATCTATTGTCTGTCTCATTGTTTGACCTGTTGCACATACAATTAAGACAACCCCTGAACTTCCACAAACAACCCACTGACCATCTACTTTTTTAACATCTTCAATATGAACTCCTTCAATAGGTTTTTTAAAGAATATTACAGAACCTTTTGATCTTACCTCAAATGTTTTTTTATCATGAAAAGGAAAAGGTGGAACTACAATCCTCACACCAATTTGAAATCCAGATTTAACTTTTAATTGAGGGTTTTCTCCTTTTGCAAGTCTATAAAAAAATTCTCCAATAGGGATTATCATTCCTTCTTTTTGTATACATATTGTTGGATAACCAAAACGAGCAGTAAATTCTAAAGGATAAATTCCATACTGATTTACAATACAATTTAAATCTATATATCCAACATATCTTTCTTCAGCTAATTTACTTTCCATTTTTTTAAGTGTTTGATTAAAAATTTTATTTGGACCAGACCAAAACATTGTTGTTCCCATTTCACCTGTTGAAGGACCTAAATTACCTGGAAATAATTTTTTATGTTCAAAATTAACATTAATAGGGTATACAAACTCTTTTCCATTAAAAAAAGCTCCAACAGCAACCTCTACTCCAGATATTCTTTTTTGTAATTGGAAGATTGGAATTTTTTTTGATAAAGCTCTTTTATAATCTCCTAAAACTTCAATAACATCTCTTCCATCATCTTCTTCTCCGACAAATAACAACCCTTTTGTATTTTGGGCTTCTCCACTTGGTTTTATTACATATTTTGCAGGATTTTGTTTAACATATTCAATAGATTCATCAAAATTTGTAAAGTTCTTATAAGGGATTATATTAATTCCATATTTTTTTAATTCTTCTTGTCCAAAACTCCTGTCATCTTCAAGTTTATCAGTATATGGTGTTCCACCAATTACAAATTTTCCCCTGTCTCTTAATTCTTTAGCTAGAGCTCCTTGTCCTAAAACATCATCAAAAATTATAATATCTGCCCAATCAACTTCAGGTTTCCAGTCATCTACTTTTTCTATAAAACCATCTGCGACTTCTTTTTCTTCAGGATTTTTAATATAATATTTTACATTATGCCCTTCTTTAGAAACCTGCCATGCTATATCTCCTATAAGGCCGTCCCATGAGATAAATAAAAAGTTTTTTTGTTCCATATTTTAGTTTAGTAATTTAGGTATTTATTTTTTATGCAACTGACTCATTTCTTCATCTATTATTCTTTCCATAACAGGATTTGATCTTGGTATTTGGGGAAGAGCATTACTAAGAAATATTTCTGAATCTGTAGGTTCACAATCTCCTCTTTGAGGAGGAATTAAAGGTTCATCTAAATCTGAAAATAAATCCATATATCTGCTTACAGGAGTTCCTGCTCTTTCTAATTCTGCCTGCCTAAGCATTGCTTCAAATTCATCTGCTTGTGAATAATTTTCTGTCATTTTTATATTTATAAATAATTAATTTATAAATCTTTGTAGTATCATCAAATCTCCAAAGGCTTCTGCAAAATAGGTATTTCTTTTTTCTTATATTTTTTTACAAGAAAATAAACCAATCCGTAACTTAATGTGGAAAGAGTTGCAGTCAATATAAGATTTCCAACAAAATATCTTCTTGTATAAACAAAAATCTGATTTAAAAATTCAATTTGAAATTTAATTATAGGCTCTTTTGTTAAAATAAAATCTCCAATCCCATAACTTAAACCTGCCATTGGAATTAATACAATTGGATTCCATATTGCAAATGCAATAAACATGGAAACCTTGCTTATTCTTTCAAAAATCAATAAAATCAAAACCCCAATAAAAACTCCTAATCCGAATGTTGGAAGAATAGCAATCCCAGTTCCAACTGCAAAACCCAAAGCTATTTCATGGGGAGTTGTTTTTATTTCAATAATCTCTTTAAAATGTTTTTTAATTTTCTTTATCATTTTATTATCAAATAGATTGGCAATATTCCTATCTTTTTTATTAAAAGATTATCCTAAATTAAGTTCTATTATTTTCAATATCCCAAATAATAAAAGATATATTCCAATTCCTATTCTTAACATTTTTGGCCAGAATAAAATTAAAATTCCAGCTACAATTGCAAGAACTGCAGATATTGTTAAAGTTATAAATGTCATTTTACCTCCTTATAATTATGATTAATTCTTCTTCATATATTTCTTTTTTTCCAAATCTTTTTTATAAACAATTGTTCTGTAAGGAAAAGGAATTTCAATACCCTGTTTGTCAAATTCTTTTTTAATACTTTCAATTAAATCAAATCCTGTTGTCCATGCATCAGATGGTTTTTCAACCCAAAAAAATAATCTAAGATTAACTGCAAAATCTCCACAATCAGTAACCCTAACTTTTGGCTCTTTTTTATCTAAATTTCCATTTTCATCGTTTTCTTCAGGAACAATAATCTTACGATGTTTTTTAGCTTTATCAATCATAATTTTTTTAGCCTTGTCAATATCAGAATCATAACTAATTCCCATATTTATTGTCCAAAGCATTTTTTCATCTTTAATACTATAATTTATAATTTCTTTTTCAGAAATTATAGCATTTGGAATAATGACTCTTCGATTATCCCAAGTTTTAATTACTGTATGTCTTAAAGTTAATTCTTCAACATCTCCTAAATCTTCTCCTATTTTCAATCTATCTCCAACTCTAAAAGGTGTAAAAAAAGCAATTGAAACACCAGAAACAATATTTGCAAGGGTTTTTTGAGCTGCAAATCCAATTACAATGGCTGCGATTCCAGCACCTGCTAAAAGTGAAATTGAAAGTGTTTTAAATCCTGGAATTAAAAGAAGAACAAAAATAATTGTTAAAATGAAAATTGTTGTAGAAATAATTTTTCTTAAAAAATCTATTCTTGTTATTTTTAATTTTTTGTTTTCTATATTCTTAATTTTTGATAAATATTTTATCCTTTTTCTAAAAATAAAATCAAAAATTAAGTGAATTATAAACATAGACAAAATAATTAGAAAAGAATGAACTGTTATTTGAAAATAAAAATTATGCATCAATAGAGTTTTTATAGATTCTAAATATATCATATAAATTTAAGTATAATCAAGTTAATAAATTTATCTCAATCTTTGGATTAATTTCAAAACCAAAAAGTATATTAACAAACTTCACCTATATTTATTATAGAAAACAGTGGCCTTAATTAAAAGTTATTCTTTAATATTACTAAAATAAAATATCAAAAGAAGACCTAAAAATGTCATTTGAAACATTTGAAGAACTTGAAGTACTCTGCCCTAATTGTGGAAGCAACAATGTAGTTATTGAACTACAGTTTGGATATTATTATTTTAGTAAATGCAATAAATGTGGTTTTGAAAAAAAACAAATTAATTTTAATAATATTAATTCATAACCTCCCTCTCAACCTCTCACCTTCTAAAATTCTTTTAATAGCAATAACATAACTAGCACTCTTCATATTTAATTTATCTTTGTTATTATCAAACAACTCCCAAACTTTATTAAAACTATTAACCATAATCTCCTGAAATTCTTTTTTCAAATCTTTTTTATCCAAGTCATTTCCTCCTTTATTTAACATCCATTCAAAATAACTTACAACAACTCCCCCTGCATTTGTTAAAATATCTGGAATAACAATAATTCCTTTTTCAAATAATCTCTTGTCAGCTTCAAAACTAACAGGCCCATTTGCTAATTCTAAAATATACTTTGCCTTAACCTCTTCAACATTATCTTTAGTAATCTGATTTTCTAAAGCACCTAAAATTAATAAATCAACATCTAATTCAAGCAATTCTTTATTGCTAATTTTTTTAAAATTTTCACATTCAACAACACTCCCTTTTTCTTTTTTAACTTCAATAACTTCATCAATATTCAAACTATTGTCATTAAAAACCCCACCCTTACTATCACTAACAGCATTAATTTTAAAACCTTCTTTATCTAACATTTTTGCAATATTCATTCCAGCATTTCCAAAACCCTGAATAGCAATTTTCAAATCATTGCTTTTCCCAATTTTATTTAAAAATTCTTTTAATATAATCAAACCTCCTGCAGAAGTTGAATCAGCACGAAGAGCAATTCCTCCTAACTCAACAGGCTTGCCAGTTATCATTCCAGGTTCTTTATGCCCTTTTATTTTTTCATATTCATCTAACATCCATGCCATTATTTGAGGAGTAGTATAAACATCAGGGGCAGGAATATCTTTGTCTTGTCCAACAACACTTGCAAAAGCCCGAATATAAGCACGACTTAATTCTTCTAATTCTTTTTCATTTAATTCTTTAGGATTAACTTTAACACCACCTTTTGCACCGCCTAAACCCAATCCCATTAATGAAGTTTTCAAACTCATCCAAAAACTTAAACTCTTTACTTCATCTTCCGAAACATTTGGATGAAATCTTATCCCACCTTTTCCAGGTCCCAAAGTATTATTATGAATAATTCTCCAAGCATCATACTCCTTACCTTCAACTTCAAGAACAGCATGATTCACTTTCTCATGTTTAAGCAATAATCCAAGTTCTTCACTACTCAATTCCATAAACTCAGAAACCTTTTCCAATCTTTTTTTAATCTCATCAAAAACTTCCATTTCAATATCAAATAATTTTAATTTTTAAATATATAGGTTCTTGAGATTGGGATAATTTATTGGAAATTAATTTTGAGAGTAAATGGGGGAGTTGATTGAGATAATTAAAGAAAATAGCTTATGAATTTTAAAAGTTATTATTATGAAATTACAACAAGTAGAAAGATTTAAAAAGTATAATCTTCCTAATAAAATATGGAAATAACATACCCTGTAAAAGAAGCAAACATTGCAGAATTAAAAATAGGTGGAAAACTTGTCCAATATAAAATACCTCCCGCAGTTGGTACTCATTCTCAAGTGTTTCAAGAGTTATTAAATGATGATTCATTAGAAACTGCTCAAGGAGAACAGATTGCTGCTTATGTTCATGGTTGTCTTCATAAAAAAAATGAATGGGCTGATCAAAATAGAGTAAGATTCCCATCAAAGAATTATTTAAGAATTCCAGCTGTATTAACAATTGTTCCAAAAAACAGGAAATTTGGAGATTTAGAAGGAGGAATGTTAGTAGATACTGATTTAGCTGGAGAAGGTATTGAAATGCAAACAGAAGTTCCTAATGATTTAACTGGTTGGGAAGAATCAGATGGAGGAATACTAAAAAAAGGAAGTAGATTATTTGTCCCTCATAATTCTTGGTATAAAAATCAATGGGATAAATTTAATGGAGTAGTAATCGCATTAGTAACACATGAAGGAGCTGAATCATTGGATAAAATAGCTCAAGATACAGGTAGAACTTATAAACCTCTTTGGAAAGTTAATCCTAATGAAATTAAATCTCCAATGAAAAGAGTCCCGGTCCTGGGTAGCGACGGTGCTGTTAGGCTTATCCTGGGTTGCAACGACTGTGGCGATGGCCGTTATGGTTCTGGTGTTGGGGTATTGAAATAAATGCCAAAGGCACGCATGCAAATTTTTTACAATCTAAAGATTTATTAATTCTATTTTATACTATTGTCTGTCTTAGGGATGCTTAATTGCATGACTAAGGCTACATGCCTGCTAATAGAATCTTTGAAATAAAAGATCATGAAATTCAATCATAACATTTAGTAAGCTTGTTCTGAAATATGAAGTGATGGTGATTTACTTTTAATTAACAGGCTACACATCAGTCCCGGTCCTGAATAGCAACAATGCTGATAGGCTTAACCTGAATTGCAACAACAATGGCAATAACCGTAATGGTTCTGGTGTTGGAATAGCTTTAGTATTCCCTAAGACACTTTTTAAAATGAAAACTTATAACAATTTATATCAAAAGATTTATGATATAAAAAATTTAATTCTTGCATATAGAAAAGCAAGAAAAGGTAAAACTAAAAAACCTTATGTAATTAAGTTTGAAGAAAATTTAGCTTATAACTTGAAAAAATTACATGATGAACTCAAGGATAATACTTATTATCCAAAACCCCTTAAAACTTTTATCTTACGAGATCCTAAAACTCGTATAATAAGCAAGTCAGATTTTAGAGACAGAATAATTCATCATGCTTTATGCAATATTATTGAACCAATTTTTGATAATACATTTATTTACAATTCAACTGCAAACAGGAAAGGAAAAGGAAATCTATTTGCTTTAAACAGATTGCATAAATATATAAGAAAAGTTTCAAAAAACGGAAAAATAAAAGGATGGTTTAATAATAATCAAATCAAGGGTTATTGTTTAAAAGCAGACATAAAACATTATTTTCAAGAGGTGGATCATAATATATTAACAAATATCATTAGTAAAAAAATAACTGATAGAAATGTGTTAAGATTAATTAAAATAATCTTAAATAACTGTAACAGGGGAGAAAGTCAATCCAAATTACAAGATTTTACAAAAGGCATGCCTTTAGGAAATTTAACCTCGCAATTCTTTGCTAATGTTTATCTTAATGAATTAGATTATTTTGTAAAACATAAATTAAAAGCAAGATATTATATTAGGTATGTTGATGATTTTGTTATTTTACATTCTTCAAAATTAGAACTTAAATTTTGGATGCATAAAATTAATAAGTTTCTAAAAATAGGATTAAGACTAGAACTTCATCCAAATAAATCAAGAATAATCCTCTTATCAAGAGGAGTTGATTTTGTAGGGTTTAGAATATTCTACTACTATAAATTAATTAGAAAAAGAAATATCAAATCAATTTTCCCAAAAATTAATAATTATAAAAAAGGAGAAATCTCTAAGGAAAAAATGCTTGAAATATTCCAAGGTTGGAATGCTTATGCTAAGTGGGCTAATAGCTTAAAACTTAGAAGAGAAGTTGTAAAGAAAATATACTCAAAAAGTCCTGCTAACTAAAATACATTCACAAAAACATTTAAAAACTAATTTTCCCTAAAGTTATCATAAAAAGGTGATAAAATGTTCAGACTTAAAAAAATAAAAATATTATCCTTAGCATATGTCTTGACTTTAATTTATCTTATTCTAGGAATCATACTAGCAATAGCACAAACAATTATTAAATTAAATCCTCAAATAGCTTCTGCAATTAACCCCAACATATTGGATTTAGCCTACTGGAAGATTTTTTTAATTTACCCATTCTCCTATGCATTTGGAGGATTTATAACCGGAATTGCAATAGGATTTTTATATAATATTATTGCAAAAAAAACAGGAGGAGTTGCATTTGAATTAATACAAGATTCTAAATCTTCAAAACCTAATCAAGAAAAACCTCAAGAAAAAACCCCTGAAAAATCTAAAGATAAAAAAACTAAAAAATAAAACCTAAAACTTAAGAAAGAAAAAAATAAAACATAAAATTAATCAAGAATAACAAAAAATAAATAGCATATAATAAAAGATAATAAAAAATAAAAATGGCAATAGAAGATATTTATTCAACAGACATTACATCAATAATGTTAGATTATCTTGGAGTTTCATTAACAACTGCATTAATTATTGTTTTAATAATTGGTGTCTGGTCTTTAGTTTGGAAAGGACTAGCATTATGGAAATCAGCTCATAAAAACAGCATGATTTGGTTCATAGTTCTTCTTGTTGTTAATACAATTGGAATCTTAGAAATACTTTATATATTTGTATTTTCTAAAATAAGTTTAGAAGATAAAGGTAAAAAAGCAAAAGCAGAAACTCAAAAGATAAAAAAGCAAAACTCAAAAAAACCAATTCCAAAAATACCTTAGAAATAATTATTTTTTCTTAATAATCTCAACCCTGTCTTTTTGTTACCCAATGGCTGTCATAATTCTCTTTCATCTCTAAAGACCCACAAACCTTACTAAAGACCTCTAACCTTACTAAAGACTCACAACCCCCTCGTCTTAAATTTATCAACTAACAATAAAATAAAATTTTGAGTTGACAAAGTAACTCAAAATTAAAATCCTATTTCTCCTCACTCTCATAACCCTCAATAGCTTTCTTCAAAGCTTCAGAACCAAGAACAGAGCAATGTAATTTCATATTCGGCAATCCTTTTAATCTTTTTATAATATCTTTATTTGTTATCTTCTTAGCTTCTTCTATACTCTTTCCCAAAGCTAATTCACATAAAACATCAGAAGATGCAATTGCAGCAACACAACCAAAAGTTTTAAACTTCACATCTTTAATAATTCCATCCTTAATCTTAAGATAAATTCTCATTACATCTCCACATTTCATATTTCCAACTTCCCCAACACCATCAGGATTCTGAATCTCCCCCATATTTTTAGGATTTGTAAAATGTTTCATAACTTCTTTATTATATGCTTCAAATTTGTCTGTCATTTTCCCTCCCCCAACTTCTTATTTATCTTCTCAACCAATTCATCAACATCCAACCCATGAGCTTCAGCACCTTGTTCCAAACTCTCTTCCATAGCCATGGGACATCCAATACAATGCATTCCTGATTCCATTAAAACCTCAACTGCCTCTGGATATTTTTCTATTAACTCATTAAACCAAATTTTCTTTGTTATTTTTTTCTTTGCCATTTTATTACTCAATCTACTCTCATCATCTTAAAGAATCTCTTCTTTATCTTCTTCAAAATGTTTTTTCTTAACTTTTTCAAAATCTAAATTATCTTCATCTATCTCTTCTTCACATTCTGCTTCATTTTTAAATTCACATCCATGTTCTTTAAATTCATCTTTCATTTTTCTAACAAGACTCTTCTAACAACATTCACATTTAGGTTCACATTCACAAGGCGAACACTTACAAACCGAACATTCACAACATTTACATTCTTCTTCCATTTTAACCTCCTATGATTTAATTAAACATAATATAAAAGCAGTATCTTCTTCTGCTTTCAATGAATGAACAGCATTTTCATTCATAAAAATAAATACTCCTTTCTCCATTTTAATTTCCTCTCCTTTTAAATTAAAAACACCTTTGCCTTCAATAACATAAACATAACCCTGTTTTGTTGAAGTATGCTCGCCTATTTCTGTTCCCTTAGTCATACAAAACAAACTTACATCTAATTTATTATTTTTAATTATCTCTTTACTTAAAACTCCTTCTTCAGGATACTCTATCATTTCATTAATATTTTTATTTTCCATTTTATTAAATTTATAATTCAATAGGACTCATCTTCCTTAATTTAATAACAATTTTATTTAAAACATCTAAAACATAATCTATTTCTTCTTTAGTATTAAACTTGCTTAAACTTAATCTTATTGAACTATTCATTTGAGAATGTTCTAAACCAAGTGCTTTTAAAACATGACTTGGTTCTAAAGAATGAGAAGAACATGCACTTCCAGTTGAACTTGAAATTCCATAACTATCTAAATAACCTCCAATTGCTTCTCCTTCAATATTCCCAAATGAAACATTAATATTATTACATAATCTTTTTTCACCTTTAGGCCCATTTAATTTAACACCTGGAATTTTTAAAATACTTTCAATTAAATAATCTCTTAATTCTCTTATTTTTTTAACATCTTTCCAATTAGCAATCTTAATAGCTTTTGCAAATCCAATAATTCCAGGAATATTTTCAGTTGAACTTCTTAAACCAAATTCATGCCCACCCCCCTGTAATAAAGGTTCAATTTTATCCTTTAATTCTTTCCCAATATACAAAGCACCAACTCCTTTAGGTCCATGAATTTTATGAGCATTCAAAGTTACAAAATCCAGATTCATTCTCTGAACATTAATGGGAACTTTAGTATATGACTGGCAAGCATCTGTATGAAAATAAACTCCTTTTTCTTTACAAACTCTTCCAATCTTTTCAATATCTTGAATTACACCAATTTCATTATTTCCATGTATAAC
>CAYRKK010000006.1:0-27638 GCA_964424875.1 Candidatus Woesearchaeota archaeon | reverse complement strand
TATTTGATATATGTATAAGGAGGGTAGTTTAGTCCGGAATTACACTAATCACCTTTTTAAATTAGGTTTTACTTTTTGATTTATTACATCTAAAACAACTCAGATACCCTAGCTTTTAAGCTTGGGAGAGGAGTTGTTGTACCTCCATTAAATTTAATTCTTGAGAATTATTAAAACAAGTAGGGTAGTTAATACACTCTTGAATTAAATTGACAAACATAGAAAGAACTTTATTTCTTAGAAATGTTTGGGGAGTAAAAAAATGAATCTGAAGAATAGGAGTTATTCCTTCGGACAAAATGCTTTCCATTTTGTCTGGAAACCTAAATATACCAAAGACACTTTAAAGTTCTAGGGTATTAGGATGGATTGTGAAAGATTCATCAGAGAAGTGGCTGTCAAGTATGGGTGTGAAATTTATGAACTTCACATCACTGTTGACCATATTCACTTGTTTGTTGAATTGCCCACAACTATGAGTGTTAGCAGAGCTCTTCAATTGTTTAAAGGCATTTCGGCTTTTAGACTTTTGAAAAAGCATTCTTGGTGGAGGAAGTACTTCATTAAAGGACATTTCTGGAGTCCAGGAAAGTTTTTTAGGAGTGTTGGAAATAAGACTATGGATGCAGTTCAACACTACATCACTTCTTCTCAGCCTTGGGTTGAATGTCGTTAACATTTTTTTATGTCAGAAATTAAACCACTTACTTTAGTAAGTGGAATGATTTTAGTGGTTTAATTTCTGAGCATCCTAAAAACAAGGGCTGTTACAAACCACATCCTTTAGGGTGTGGTGCCCCATTGTTTTTTTAATTTATTGATATCTCGTCCATTTAGGGCGAGGTAGTTCATTTTTAATAAACATCCATATTAATAATAAAACAATAAAAATACATATAAAAATAATTAAATAAAAAATTATTTGTTTATAATCAAATGTAGACCTTTCTATTTTTGCTATTTCTTTTTCAAAATCCTTAACAAAAATTTCCCAGGTTTTAGAGTCACTTAATTCTTCTCTTTGTATTTTAACTTTAAGAATATATTCTCCTAATTCTTCTCCTTTAAATTCATAAAAATTCTCTCCAATTTTTACAATTTCCCCTTCTAACTCCCAAATAATTGACCCATAATCCTCATTATCAATTGAAAATTTTTTTACATCTCCCTTAAAAATTGAAATAGGAGATTTTCTTGGATAAGGATTTAATATAATGGTTTGATTATTTTTTTTAGAATCTTCATAACCCTCCACATTTTGAGAATCATCTTTATTTTGGTCTGTTTGATTTTCACTAGTGGAAGATATGCTTCCAATTTCTAAATTTTCTCTAGTTTGATTTTCACTAGTGGAAGATGCATTTTCAAGTTCTAAGGAAGCATTAGAAGTATTATTTTCATATATTATAGCAAAATCAATAATACTCAAAACTGAAGGAATATCTGAAACCCCGCAATTTCCCGCAGTAAGATTAACCATATAAACTTGTTCAGACTCTATTTTATCCTCAAGATTATTTACTAAATCCATATTACAATATTCTACAGATTGATTTAAAAATAACAAAACCCCTTTGAGAATAGTCTCTCCAACTCTTTCATCAAATTTAAGTTCCAAAAGATTTTCATTCTCAAAAAAATTAAGACTAAAAGAACTCGCATCTACTGGAGCACCATTATCCTTTAAATGCCCAATAAGATCTAAAATACTTTGTTGTATTTTAGATATTGCCTGGTATGCATCAGCAAAATTTGATTTTAAAGATAAGCTAATCTCTCCTTTTGCATTCTTTTCTAAAATAACATTAATTCCTTCAGAACTCCATTTTAAAGAACTTAATTCCCCTTTTAAACCACCTTCTTTTATATCTTCTTCCTTAAAAACAATAAACAACAATACTAGGAGAATTAATAAAACCAGGCTCACAATTAATATCCTATAATAAAATTTTTCCCTTATTTTTTCATCTCTTTTCATAAAACAATAAATCAGTATCAACAACTTTAAAAACTTATGGAGTATTCTTAAAAAGGATAAACTAAAATGAGGATCAGCCAAGAAAAAAGAGATAGAATAATTGAACAAATTTTATCTTTTTTATATGAAGTTTTTCCAGATCAACCATTTACCGCAAAGATAGCTAAAGAGATTGCAAGAGATGAAGAATTTATTAAAAAACTTCTTTTTGAATTAAAAGAAAAAAACCTCATCATTACAATTAAAAAAAATAAAAAAGGAGAGCCTTTTTCTAGAAGATTAAAATGGAGGCTGACAAGCCAAGTATATGATATATATCATTCTAAACATAAAAAAACCTGAGATATTATCTAAATCTTTAAATAAATTCTTATTTTTTAATTAAATATGGTAAATCCTGAAAAAGATTTAATAAAATTAGCATTTGAAAAAGTAAAACAAGATATAGATTTTTTAAATAATGAAATTTTAGAATTAAAAATATCAATAAATGAATTCAAATTATTATTAAATAATATCAAACCCCCACCAAAAAATACTACGACAATTCGACAATTAAATTCGACAAAATCTGTGACTTCGACAGATAATACGACAGATAATACGACAGTTCCACAGGAAATAGGAGGGTTGAAACCCTTAAATTTAGACAGTTCCATAGGAAATGAAGGGGCTTCGACAGACAGACAGACAGACAGACAGACAGACAATTCGACATATAAATACACAGAAGATACACAAAAAAGCATTGAATCAAACATAAAACAAGCTTCTGAAATCTTTGAATCTTTGGATGTTCTTAAAAAAGAAATTAGACTTAAATTTAAACATCTAACCTCCCAAGAAATGTTAGTTTTCTCGACGATTTACCAATTAGAAGAGCAAAATTATAATCAAATAACTTATAAACAATTATCTAAACATTTAAAACTTTCAGAAAGCTCTATAAGGGATTATATTCAAAGAATGACAAATAAAGGCATTTCAATAAAAAAACATAAAATCAATAATAAACAGATCCAATTATCAATTTCTTCAGAACTTAAAAAAATAGCTTCTCTTTCCACTATAATTCAACTTAGAGAACTTTAAATGTTAAAATTTGGATATTTAAGACTCTTAAAACAAACTTCCTTAGGATTTTAAAATCAAAATCCAGCATGTTTTTTATTTCTTTTGAGTTATTCGGTATAACGGGTTTAAATAGATTTTTAGCTATAGTTAGTTTTTTAATTCTTTTACATTTTTATTTAAAACCCTTAAATTTAAGCATTTAAAGACTTATTATTATAAAATTTATTTTAAATCACAATTTTTTTTATTTCTCTTTTTTCTTTATTTTATCTTTAATATTTCTCACTTTTTTACATTTTTTCCTTATTTTTATTCTTACTTTCACTTTTTTCTACTTTTCAATAAATATATAGATTATTTAACCCTCACTTTTCCACTTTTTTACATTAAAAACACTATTTTTACACTCACTTTTCATGTTTTTATCATCTTTCTTTACCTTTGCTTCTATTCTTTACTTTTTGTGTTTTTAGTAAAACTTCCTTTGCTTTTTCAGGTATATATACTCTTTTTTTATTATTTTCTCCAATTATCTCTTCAATTAACCCCTCACTTTTTTGTTTAATTGTGTTTACTTGCCCCCTTATTGTGGACTTTCTTTTCCCAAGCATCGCAGCAAGATCTTCATAACTTAATTTCATATCTGAATTTAATAAAACAAAAATAATTGCTCTTTCATTTGTTGTTAAATTATTTAAAAATGCTGTTTGAACACCTGTTTGAACACTGTTTAAAACACCATCAACAGCTGTTTGTTTATTAAACACTGTTGGTCGCTGTTTAAACATTCTATTATCACTAACAATGGAAATTATATTTTTTAAATTTTCAAGCCCATCTTTTACCGTCATTAATTCCTCTTGCAATTCAAAAATCTCCTCTTTTATTCTAGAATCATTAGAATCAAGGTGTTTAATCCACTTACTTAAACCTCCAATATCTTGTTTAACACTATTAAATCCTGTTTGAACAGCTTGTTTTATTTGATTAACTTCTTTTTTTTCAGCCTTTTTTGTAAAAAATCCAAACATATTTTATTTAAAATCTTTTAATTTATAAACGTTTCTATAACAAAAAAACAAAATACTAAATTGCCGTCGGTAAAAAATAAAAAATAAAACAATAAAAAAACATAAAATTTATTAAAAAATCAATAATTCTTAAAAAATTTAAAAAAATAAGATTTAAACACTAAAAAAAACTAAAAAAACACAAAAATAAGGTGTTTAAACAACCCAAAATTCTCAAAAAACAAAAAATAACTAAAAAATATAAAAAAATTAGAACAAATCAACCACCAAAAATATCCTCAATAATCAAAAAAATTAAGCAAAAACAACTTAAGGATTGCACTACACAATTAAGCAAAAACAGCTTAAAAATTAAGCAAAAAAAGCTTAAAAATAGCCTCTTAACGCGTTTTTTACTAATTTTTAATAAAAATAAAAATTTAAATTAACAATAAAAAACACAAATAATAAAATTTAAATAGCAAAAATCCCTAATTAATTATTCAAAAAAAGAGAATTTAAAGAATTACTGAAATGATCGAAAAAAATAATCAAACAAAAATAAATGGTTTTTTATCAAAAATCGATTAAATCAAAACTAGTTGTTACTTTCTTAAATAATATCTTTTTATCTTCTAAATTTTTTAGAATATGTTTCTCATTTATTCTTAAAATAAGATTTTATATAAATTTTAGTACAAAATAAAACACATTCTTTAAGCCTCAAATTTTGAAATTTATAGAGAACTTTGCATAAGTGTGATTTCCGAAGGAAATTTGGGCAAAGTTTTTCTTAGAGAATTTTGAAAAAGTACAAAAATCAAAATTCTCTATAGATTGCTTACTTTAATCTTAGTAAAAATCCTAACTATTTATTAGAAAATAAAATACTCTTAAAATAAGATTTTTAAATAATCTCACAACCCTAATATATAGTTGGGGTCTCACCAAATAAATATCTAGAACCTTTTATTATTTATCTCAAGCAGATATCTTAACAATATTTAAATTTTCCAATAAGATGTTTTATGAACCTATAACTAGAAAATACATAAACCTCTATTTCAGGCTCAAAATAAGATAAAAAATGAGGCCAGTTATTAAATAAAGAAAAAACAAAAACTTTTTAGCAAAAATTAAAACCTTTTGCATACATATTTAATCACTACAAATTTATAAAAATATAATAAAATCTATAATTTAATAACTACAAAAACCATTAAAACATCCCTATTTTTTACTAAACAAATATTTAAATATAAGTAAAAACCTATTTATCTATGGGTACTCCAACAATTTTAAACCTGGAGAATTTTATTTTGTAGAAATTAACAAATCTCTTTCTAATCCTGTTTTTCAGGTTGATGAAAGTCGAGCTCTCATTAATGTAAGTAACAGGAAAACCAAGACACAAAAACTCTAGTTATTATTTAATTGAAAATCCATTAGAATATGCAACAACTAATGAAATCTTGACAAATAGTTATTTAAAGATAGCAACTAGAATAAGATCGAGATTAGAACAAACAGCCCAGACAGAACCTGCTTGTAGGGATTATGATGGAAATTCCACTCCGATACCTGAAAGAGATTCAGAACACGAAGCATATTTAGATGAAATAGGGAAAAGATGTTTAGAGCGTAGGCGTTCTGGAAAATTATCAGAAAAATAAATTATATCTCAAACCTAAAAAACCCTTAAAATAAGCTAATAGGGAGTTTACTCGCAAGCACTAAGTTTCTGTGTAAAAACTTCGCACAAGGTATATTGTGAGAACTCAAGGAAAATGGGGGATTTTTATCTAATTTCTAATGTGAATTCTTGTATATTGGTTTAGAAAAACTTCAGCAGTTTGATACTCTTTTGGAACATTAGTTTTAAAATCTACATAAGAAAGGCTCATAGAGAGTCCAAGTAGAGCAACAGGTATTGCTAAACCAATAGCGATAAGGTTTCTAGTAGTTCTCTTATCTCCGACTTCTTGTTCATCTAACTCTTCTTGACGAAAAGGAAGATTTAATTGTCTATATGTCATATCAAACCCACATCTCCCTTCTTTATAAATATTACTATGCTAATAAATCAGATTTCGATAGACAAAAACCATCCAAAAAGCTATGCTAAAACTTCCCATCAAAACCTAAAACCTCTTGCATAAGCAATGTAGTGATTAAAATAAACAAAACAATATAATTGTAGTGTTTAAACAACAACAAATAAAAAAAATCAACCCTCACTTTCTAAACTCATTTCCCAAATTTAGACATATTTTTTTCTAATGCTTGAAAAGGAAATGGACGTTTATTTGAAACAAAAGTCATATATCTTAAAAATATATATGTCTGCGTATTCCAAATCTCACTAAATTCAGCAAGCCCTTTATTTCTTTTTCCAGTGATTATAGTTATTATCCAATTAATTATTCCAAAAATTTGAATTAATACTTTCCAAATACTAAGAATAATTCCAGATATTATTCCAACCACAATCCTAATCAAAGCTTCTATTCTTTCACCTATTTTTTACCTCCTTTTTATTTTTTGATTTATATTTATTTTCTCTAATCATTAACACAATACTTCCAACTACACCAACTAAAAACACTATTGGACAAACAAAAAGAGCAATAATAAAAAACACTGCTTCATCTCCCCCTTTCCAAAATCCATCACCAAATAAATAAATACATAAACCATAAACAAAATTATGCAAAAGCACACCAATAAGAAATCCTACAGCAGAACTCCCTGTTAATAATAGAAAAATTCTTAGTTTTCCTTTCTTTTTCAACTTCCAACTCAAAAAAACCAACACCCCTCCCAATAAAAAAAACAAAATACCCAAACCAGCAACAAATGGAAAAAGCACTCGCTTTATAGTCTGAGGAGCAGGAATTACAAAATAACTTACTAAAATAATAAAAATTCCCACTAACATCCAAAATAATATTTTCACCTTTTTATTTTTCATAATTAATCTAAGAAATCTTAGTTTTTAAAATCATTGGATAACTAATTTATTAATTATTTTATTTATTTACAAACTTTCCCACTTACAACCTCTCTTTTCAGCCCGAGCTTTTTGTTCAGTCTCCAAAATCTCCTTTTTATGTTTTTTATTTTCATAGAATCTTGCAATAGCAAAACCTTCTTCAACTAATTTTAAATTAATATTAATAATCTTTTCTTCTTCTCCATCTTTTATTTCAACAAACAAATATCTTAAATGTCTTTCATACATATCTTTATCTCTTTCATCACTTTCCATCAAAACCTCTTTATTTAAAACAAGCTCTTCCAACCTCTCTTTGGCTTGTTTATAACATTCATAACCTTTTTCATCTGCATCAATTCCTAACAATCTCACACTTTCACTATTTATAACAACAGTATCTCTATCAATAACTTTGCTTACAAATCCCTTTTCAAAATCTTTGTTTTTCACAATTCTTCCAGTTATTTCATCTTTAAATTTAAAACCAAGAAAAATACAACTACTAAGAACAATTAAAACCATGATTCCCAATAAAATTAATTCTTTTTTCATAAAAATAAAAACTTTCTTTATTTTTATTATTATCTATTTACTCCTCTCACTTTCTCCATAATCTTTTGAAAACCAAGATGATATTCTCTAACCCTTATAGGCGCATTTGTTAATGGCCTATTATGTGCGATTGCATTTCTAATAGGTTCCATATCATTTAATTTACTACACCATTCTTTTGTATTAATATATGATGCAAAAATATCTTTATTAGTTTCAATAATTATTCTATAATCATAAAAATCAGCAAATGAAAGTAAATCAGCTTCTTTTTCCTCATCTAATCCTTCTTCTCTTCGTGAAGCACATTTAGCTCTTACTTTTGAAGGAACACCTTGTCTCCACCACTCCTCTCCATAATTTGTTTCTAATAAAATTCTAATAAACTCTCTTACATTATTTTCAAAAAAGTATAATGAATCTCTTTTAGAATATTCATGACCCCCACTTGGATTTGAAGATTTAGAAATACATTTAACTAAATATTCTTTAATTGAATAACTTCCAGGAACTTTTTTTTGCAAAGATTCTTTAAAATAAGGTTCAGCTTCATTAAATCTCCCCATTTTATATAATAATTCCCCTAACAAAATCTTTGGAGCCCATAAATGGGGTCCAAGTTTAATTGATTGCTTAAACAATTCTTCAATTGTTTTCAAGGATTCAATATCTCTTAAACACTTATTCATTAATTCCTTTCCAAGATAATAATAATTCATAGGATCTTGAGGATTTTTCTTTACTCTTTCTTTTAAATATTCTTCTGCATTCATTTTCACCTTTTTAGAACCAATTATTAAAAAAACAATTCAACTATTTAATAATTTCTCTACTCTAGACAATAAAATAATTAGTTTTATAAACAAGTTCGCACAATTAAGATGATGGAAAAGAGTGAAAAACAAGCAATTGTAATTTTATTAAAACAATATAAAGAGATACAAAAGATTAGAAGAAAGTATGATCCAGGATATGAAAAATATAGCCCCCATATAACCTTAGCCTCCCCATTTGAAAATATTAATCAAAATAGACTTAAAGAGCATATTAAAGATTCTATAAAAAACATAAAAGTATTCAAGTTAGAACTACAGAGTTTAAGGAAATCTCCAAAAGAATTTTATTTGTATTTATTAATAAAAAAAGGAAATGATAAAATTGTTAAAATCCATAAAAATTTATATTCAAAACTTTTAGGGAAATGGTTAAGAAGAGATATTCCTTATATTCCTCATGTAACTCTGGGGGTTTTTAAAACAAAAGAGCAGATTGATTCTGCAATTAAGGAACTAAGGGAACAGAAAATAGAAATCAAAGTAACTATTGATTTTATCTGTTTATTAACTCTAAAAAAAGATTATTCAATAAAATCAATTAAGAGATTTAAATTAAAATGAACCCTCAACAATTCCTTCATCTTAAAAATTTTAAAAATGGATAAGGAAAAATTTTTAAAAAACCTTGAAACAGAAATAAAAATTGCAAAGCTCAGCCCTTATACTTTAAGAAACTATTTAGACTTTAATTTCCAGATCCTCAATCATTCAAACAAACAACCAGAACAAATTGAACAGCAAGATATAAAAAATTTCTTAGCAGATAAAATGTCCGATAGAGCATCTGCTTCAAATATTTTATTTTTAGCATCTATTAAATTTGCATATTCTAATGTTTTATCAAAAGATCCTACTGCAGGAATTAAACGTCCTAAATCAGACAAAAAAATTCCCATTGTTTTAACAAAACAAGAAGTTACAAATCTTCTTAATTCAACTAAAACACTAAAAAGCAAGCTTATCCTACAACTTCTCTATTCATCAGGACTTAGAGTTTCTGAAATTGTAAATATAAAACCTGTTGATATTGATTTTAATGAAAATACAGGGTGGGTTAGACAAGGAAAAGGAAAAAAAGATAGAATGTTTATACTTTCAAAAAAACTGTCAAAAAAACTTGAAAAATTTATAAATAAACACCGAGACTGGAACTATATTTTTTCTCAAGAAAAACCATTAACAACAAGAAACATTCAAAAAATAGTTCAAAAAACAGCTCAAAAAGCAGGTATTGACAAACAAGTTCATCCCCACACATTAAGACATAGTTTTGCAACTCACTTGCTTGATAGTGGAGTAGATTTAAGAAAAATACAAACTCTTCTTGGACATAGCAGCATTGCAACAACACAATTATATACCCATATTTCTCAAGAACAGATTAAATTAATTAAAAATCCCTTAGATGAGTTATAATCTCCCACAATAATTCATTTAAACTCCTTTTTCCTTACTATTTTATGAAAAAAACAATCCCAAAAATAATGATGCAAGATCATTTAAAAATTAATAATCTTATTATAAAAATTAAAAATACAATCTCCTCATCAATAAAAGATTCTCAATATATGTTCATAAAACTAAAATGGAATTTAGAAAAACATTTTTATATTGAAGAAAAAGTAATTTTTTACATTTATTCAAGTTCTCAACAAGAAGAAATTCAAAACTTAAATAAAATTCTTAATGAACATAAAGATATTTTATTATTAATTAAAAAAATAGATAATAACTTTAATAAATCTCAAGCTCTTTTTGATAATCTTAAGGATATTTTATCAATTCATGCAAGATTTGAAGATGAAATTTTTTATCCAAGATTAGAAGAAGAACTTCCTCAAGATCAAAAACAGCTTATTTTAGAAAGATGTAAAATTTTTTTTTAGTACAATAAATCTTTTATACTCTAATTTTCTTTAAAAACCATGACACAAAAAAATCAGGTTTACAAATGTGAAATATGTGGAAACATTGTTGAGGTTTTGCATGAAGGTGCAGGAGAGCTAGTTTGTTGCAATCAACCAATGAAACTCTTAGAAGAAAAAACTCAAGACCCTGAAAAAGGAGAAAAACACGTTCCCGTAATTGAGAAAATAAGAGAAGATAAAATCAAAGTAAAAGTAGGAGAAACAGAACATCCAATGACAGAAGAACATTATATTGAATGGATAGAGATTATTGCAAATGGACAAGCTTATAAAAAGTTTTTAAAACCAGGAGATAAACCAGAAGCAGAATTTTGTATTCAAGCAGAACCAGAAAATATAAAAGCCAGAGAATATTGCAACCTTCATGGTTTGTGGAAATCTTAATAAAATAATCTAAAATGGAAACACTAAAAAACTTATGCAAAGCATTTATAGGAGAATCCCAAGCAAGAAATAGGTATACTTATTATTCAAAAATAGCAAAAAAAGAAGGATATGAACAAATTGCCGAAATTTTTCTTTTAACAACAGAACAAGAAAAAGTCCATGCAAAAAGATTATTTGAGCATATTCAAGAATTAAAAAAAGATTTACCTAAACAAGAGCAAGATGAAATAAAAGTTGAAGCTACAGCACCTTTAGTTTATGGAACCACTTCTGAAAATCTTAAAGCAGCAATTACAGGAGAAAATTATGAATATACTAAAATGTATCCAGAATTTGCAGATACTGCTGAAAAAGAAAACCACCCTAGAATTGCAGCTCGTCTTAGAGCAATTGCAAAAGCAGAACAACACCATGAAGAAAGGTATAAAAAATTATTAGAACAATTAAAAAACAAAACTATTTTCAAAAAAGACAAGAAAGTCTGGTGGATTTGCAGAGAATGTGGTTATGCTCATTATGGGGAACAGCCTCTTGAAAAATGCCCCTCTTGCGACCATCCTAAAGCTTATTATGAGTTGAAGTGTGAAGAGTATTAGGTTTTTTTAACCAGATTGTTAATAAGGGCTCCAAAGTGTTACCCTTAATAGAAAACCGTAAATAAAATGCCACTGCGCGTAAGGTTAATAAAATAGAATAGACACAAAGAAACATGCCACCGTCGCATAGCGGTTATTGCACCGGGTTGCTAACTCACGCCTTTCGGGGACCGCAGGTTCGATCCCCCTCTGGCGGAGTTTTTTATTTTAAAATTAATCAAAAAAGACTCTAAAATCAAGGACCTATACTTAATTTTTCAAAAGTTCTAATTAGATTTTGAATTTTAAGATTATCAAATGAATTTACAAATAAAACAAGAGGAAGTCCCTGAAGAGTACTATTGTACTTTGATTTAAAATCAAGTTTAGAAAACAAACTAATTGTTTTATGTGACTCACAAAGAACTGATGTTTTCCTTAATCCAATATCTCTTCCTTCTGTAAGTGCATGTGCAATTAGTAATCTGCAATAACTCAATTGCTTCTCTTCTAGATTTATTGTCTTACTTCTACTTTCCCGATTTATTGCAATTGAGATTATTGCAAAATAGTCTAATTCATCGACCTCATTTTTATGTAACAACTCAGTATCTGGTATTAATAATTCTGGTTTATTTGAAAATCCTTCTATATAGGAACTTTTTAAGAGACCGTATGAAATATATCCAATCGGTTTCTCATCCTCTTGTAAAAGAGTTAAGCCGGGATAAATATTAAATCTAGATTCAATTGTTTCGTAACTTGCTTGATTTTCAGCAGGAAAATTGATATTCTCTATCTCCAATATCTTTTCTAGATCCTTATGAGTTACTTTTTTTAGATCTATCATAATTGCAAGATTTTTATTAAAATTATAAAAACTTTCATGCAATTTTTTTTATAATTAGATAAATTTATATATTATATCTCTTTTTATAAAAAATAATATGGATATCAAAGATTATAAGATATTATGGCACTTAGACAATAATGCACGTATGCCTCTACCTGAATTATCAAAAGAAGTTGGAATGTCTAAACAGAATCTAAATTATAGAATTAAAAAACTTATTGACAATGGAGTAATATCTCATTTTTCAGCAGTTATCAATGAATCTTATGAATGTTCTTCTAATTACAGGGTATATTACAGATACAAGAATGTTGATTCTAAAAAAGAAGAAGAAATAATCAATTATCTGATCAATAATAATAATGTTATTTGGTTTGCGAGCCTCTCAGGATGCTGGGATTTAGAGGTAATGTTTCTTTCTAGGGACCTTATGGATTTTAATAATCTTCTAAAGAAGGTAAATGAAGACTTAGGAGATTATCTTTCAAGTTATAATCCTTCTCTCTCTGCTGTTTATTATTATTTTAAAAGAGATTATTTAATTGAGAAAAATAGATCTGGAGATTTTTCTCCTTACTATAAGACTATTAGAATAAATAAAGAGGAGCTAACAAAACTCGATAAAGGCATACTCTTTGAACTTTCAAGAAATTGCAGACAGTCAAATTATGAGATAGGAAACAAATTAGGCGTAAGTTATCATACAATAAAAAATCGGATTAATTTATTAGAAGAAAAGAAAATTATCAAGTTTTATTATACTCAAATAAACATATCTAAAATAAAATATAAATGCTATAAAATAATCTTAAAACTAAATAATCCTAGAAAAAAAGAGGAGAAAGAATTTTATAAGTTCTGTAGTAAGTATAACTTTGTTACTTATATTATAGAAACATTAGGAGAATGGCAGCTTGAGATTGAGGCAGAAGTAAAAGATCAAGATGATATTGTAATGTTACTAAAAGACATAAGGAATAAGTTTCCAGATATAATAAGGAATTATGATATTATCCAAATAAATAGGGAGTATAAATTAATATTCTATCCCGTTAAAAAACTAAAATAACTTGAGAGATATTTAGTGTTGACCTTATCATTGACCTTCGATTCTATTCTTTCTTGGTATTTTTATATTTTGTTTCATTGTATAAATCAATCCCATATATAATTTTATGATATAATTTATATAAAAAGTTTATATGAAAGCTTTGCTACTAAGTGTTACAGAAATGTAATCTATCTTGCTAACCCCCCCATCACTCAATCTCCACAACATACTTCCCCCTCCCTTTTTTCCAATTAACTATTCTCTTCCAACTAGCATGGGGATATTTTTTAATTAATCCTTCAATAATCCTCCATGATTTTTCTAATCCAAAATTAATTCCTCCAACTAATCCAAAACTAATTTCAATTATCATTTTTCTCCTCCTTAATTTTAATAAGTGAATTTTCTTTAAATAAAAAACTATATAAAAAAATATATTTCACAACTCAATTTTATTTAAAAAGAAAAAATCTTTCAAGTAGTTACAAGTAATTTTATAGTGGTGGTAGCTAATTTTTCTTCAGCATTAACTTCGTTTTATTATTTCAAAATTTTTCTTAATTTTTTTATTTAAATTTATTCTTTCTTTATCTTTCATAATAATTAATGCATATCCGCAAATAATTAAGATAATCCCAACAAATAATATTATAAGGGAACAACTGTTGCTTTCAACAACACTACATCCATTATTGCAAAGGGAGTTACATATAGCTTTATCCATTAAAGCCCAAACTATCCCAAAAATTTTTATTCCAAAACCTACAATCACTCTAATTGTTGTTAAATTCATTTTTCATCTCTTTTATTTTAAATAAGGCAATTATCTTTTTAAATCTTATTCTCTAAAATAGGATTCCTCAAATCATCAAAACAACAAGACATTATAAAAAATAATACAAATACTTTTAAAACTCTTTTCACATGTCCTTATAGAGAACTTTGTATTATTGATATTTCCGAAGACTTCAACTTTCTTAAAGTTGAAGGACTAGAAATTTTAATTTCTAGGGAAATCTTAGCAAAATTCTCTATATTAAATTAAAAAAGAAGATATAAAAAATGCCAACATATTCACACTCAAAACTTTCAACTTTTGAACAATGCCCTCTTAAATTTAAATATAGATATATTGATTTCATAACTCCTGAATTTAAAGAAACAATTGAATGTTTTTTAGGAAAACAAGTTCATAACACTCTTGAATGGGTTTACAATAGGGAAAACAGAGAAATTCTAAATCTCGATGATATTATTAATCATTTTATACAAAACTGGAATCAGAACTTTAACCCCAAAATAAAAATCATAAAACAAGAATTAACAGCAGAACATTATTTTAATAAGGGAATAAAATCTTTAATAAACTACTTTCTTTCAAACACTCCTTTTAAAGACAATACAATTGCAACAGAAAAGAAAATTTTTTTTAATTTAGATCCAGATGGAAAATATCAATTAATAGGTTATATTGATAGACTAGTTCATAACAAAGAAACAAACATTTTTGAGATTCATGATTATAAAACAAGCAACTCTATGAAATCTCAAGGAGAACTAGACAAGGACAGGCAATTAGCCCTATATTCCTTAGCAATAAGGGAACTATATCAAGAAGCTAGTGATGTTCATTTAATCTGGCATTTTCTTGAACATAATAAAAAAATGATTTCAAAAAGAACAACAGAACAATTACAACAATTAAAACAAGAAATTCTCAATCTTATAAAAAAAATTGAATTAGAAACAGAATTCCATGCAAATCTTGGAATTCTTTGCAATTGGTGTGAATTTCAAACTTATTGTCCTTATTTTGAAAATCATAGCATGTCTTAATTTAAACTAATAAAAAATTCTCTGCATAAATCCTTATAAACTTTCTCTTGCATTTTCTAAAATGTGGTCCTTATATAAAGATAAAAAAGAATTAAAACCTCTAGTTTTTTCCAATGGAAAATCTCAAGAAGATGTTGTTGAAGAAGTTATCCAAACAGTAAAAAAAGGACATAAAATAATTTTTATAAAAGGAATGTGCGGAACTGGAAAATCAGCAATTGCCTTAAACCTTGCAAGAAATCTTGGAAAAACCTCAATAGTAGTTCCAATAAAATCTCTTCAAGAACAATATACAAAAGATTATACTCAAGAACTTTATGTTCTTAATAAAACAAAAAACAAAAAACTAAATATCTTTTCAATTGTTGGAAGGAAAAATTTCAAATGCAAATTTTTACAAGAAAGTTATACCCCTAATCAAAAAACAATTAAAGAAAAAAATACAAAATTAACAGATATTTTTCAAAACAAATCTGAATTTAAATCTCCAGAACAAGAACAATCTTGCGACAATATTCATCTCCCTTGTAAAATTGAAATAAAAGAAAAAAACATTTCAATAATTAGAGATTATATTAGGCAAAATCCAAATGTAAAATTAACTAATTTTTCAACAATCACTGATGTTAAAAGGCTTTCAATTGCCCCCATCTGCCCTTATTATTCTCCAATAATTCCTGAAGAATTTGAAATCCAAAAATTCAAAGATGCAAATAAAATAACTTATCAAGGACTTAATAATAAAACATTTAATATTTATCAAAGAAAACCTGGTTGCCCTTATTATGAACAATACCAAGCTTATGCTAATTCAGATGTTTTGATTTTTAATTCTTTAAAATATAAACTTGAAACTTTAATGGATAGAAAACCTAAAACAGAACTTGAAATAATAGACGAATGCGACGAATTTTTAGATAGTTTTGCAAATTTAGAAAAAATAAACTTAAACAAACTTTTACTTTCTCTTAACTTTGTTTTTGCAGAAACTAAAAAATCTCAAGAAGCTGTTCAAGAGTTAATTAATATATCAAATAAAATAAAAAAACAATTTAAAGAATCAAATGAGATTCATAAAATTCAAAACACTTTAATTGAAGAACTACTTAAGAAAACTTTAGAAAATAACGACTTTTTAAGTGAAATAGAAGCAGATGAAAATAATTATCTTTATCATTTAGATAAAGTTGCAAAAACTTTTTTTGATTTTCTTGATGAAACCTTTTTTTCTTTAGAAAAAAAAGATAATGATCCTGTAATAAGTTTAGTTACAACAAACTTAGAAAAAAGATTTAAAGAACTTGTTGAAAAGAATAAAATAATAATAATGATGAGTGGAACAATTCATTCTGAAAAAGTTTTAAAAAATATTTTTGGTTTAGAAAATTTTAAAATTATTGAAGCAGAAACTCAACATCAGGGAAATTTAATTTTTTGCAAACATGGTTATGAAATTAACTGCAAATATACTAACTTTCAATCTAACAAAATTTCAAGAAAAAAATACCTCCAAACTTTTTCAAAAACAATTATTTGTGCAAAACCTCCTGTTCTTGTTCATTTAACTTCTTTTTCAGATCTTCCAACTGATTTTGAAAAACAAGAATTTAATATCTCTAATCTTCCATCTCAACAAGAATTAATAAAAGAACAAAATCAAGACCCTTTAGGAAAAAGAATTCTAGATTTTAAAAATAAAAAAACAAATATTCTTTTTACAACAAAGTGCACAAGGGGAATGGACTTTCCAGGAGAAATTTGCAATTCAATTATAATTTCCAGATTTCCATATCCAAATATTTCCTCAATTTTCTGGAAGATTCTTAAAAAAACAAACCCAGAACATTTTATGAGTTTTTATATGGATAAAGCAAACAGAGAATTTCTTCAAAGGATTTATAGAGGATTAAGGTCAAAAAATGATAAAATTTATCTTTTATCTCCTGACATCAGAGTTTTAGATTTTAAAATTAAATAGTTCAATATTACTTTCATTTAGTTTCAGAATTTTCTGATTTCATTAATTGAGAGATAGAATATAGTCCCCTTAAAGCAAACTCAATAATAAAAATAAAAACAAGAAAAATGATTATATTATTAAAAAGAGCAGGAATTTGAGTTAACTTTGATATTATCTTGCTTATATTAAAAAACTCAGAACCTAAAATAAAAGCAGCTAAAACAGTAAATGGAAGAATTTTCGCAATATCTTTTGATAAGTCTTCACTAATATAGGAAGTTATTCTAGTAGAAGCAATAATTGCAGCAGAAATAAGAAGAATTTGCTGAGTATTCTGAGACTGAGATAAAACCAACAAAAATATTGAAAGTATTGCAAACCAAAATAATACTAAAAAAGGCAAAATAACCAAATACTCCACAGTATAAAGAACAACAGCTAAAAATTTCTCTAAAACAGGATGTTGAGAATAATTATACTGACTTAAATTCAATTGAATAATTTCCCTGCTAGCAAGAAATCTGTAAAACTTCCAAATAAAAAGAGCATACATTAAAATTAAAACAGTATATAAAGTTAAACTAACTAATATTTTCTGATCTTCAGGAATAGAGTTTATAACCCCCTGAAAAAAACTTAAAATTGATTCAAATACCATTTTAACCCTCTTTATAAAAATATCAATTAAGAGGAGTTAATAAATGTTTTGTGATTATCTGAAACCTTTTTATCACCAGCCCCCAAACTCTTTTAACGGAACGATTTCTGCCTTTTTCTTCTTGCTTTAGAATCTCCTGGTTTATAGGCTTCCTTACGCCTAACATCTTGTATCAAAAGATTTCTATCATATTTGCTAAATGCTCTTTTCAAAGATTCTGATTTTGTAAATTTAATCAATGCTCTCGCAATTGCTAATCTTGAAGCTTCAATTCTGCTTTCACTTCCCCCTCCTTTAACATTAACTTTCACATCAAAATCAAAATTTCCTAAAGTTTTTTTACAAATCTCCATTGGCTCTTTAATAATTAATTTTTTAAAAAAATCAAGATTTTCATAAGGGATTTTATTAATAAAAATTTTTCCAGTTCCTTTTTTAATCAGAGCCTTTGCTATAGATGTTTTTCTTTTTCCACTAACAATTAAACTTTTTTCTATCATATTATAACTTTTCACTCAATTCTTTTAATTCCATATATTTTAATTTTTTTGGAGCATTAATTTTAATAATTTTACTATCCTTAAAATCCTCAGGTATTTTATTATAACATTTTATTTTTTTTAAAGCTTGTTTTCCTTGACCTTTCCTATGATCTGGCAACATCCCCCTTATTCCTCTTTTTAAAATCATATAAGGAATTTTTGAAATTTTAGGACCTTTTTGTGAATGCCCTCCCTTTGCTTTTAACTCTCCATATTTTTTAATAACATTTTTTTTATTTCCAGTAATAATTGTTTTTTCAGAATTTACAATAATTATTTCATTTCCTTCTAATGCTTTTTTAGCAGCAAAACTACAAAGCCTCCCAAAAACAGCCCCTGTTCCATCAATAATAATTTTCTTTTCCATTTTACAATATTTGTACTCCATCTAATTTAGGATTACTTTCAATTTCTTGTTTAATTGTTTTAATTTCACAATCAGCTTTTTTAAGTTTATCTTTAGCTTGTTTTGAGAAACTTAAAGCAATAATTTTTATTTTTTTATTAATATCTCCTTGCCCTAAAACCTTTCCAATAATTAATACTTTTTCATCTTTCACTTTATTAATTACACTAATATTAACTTTATTATACAATCTTTTTGGTCCCGATAATTTTTTTCCTAAACTTAATAAACCATTTTTCTTTGCTAATTCAATAGTTTCAACTATCTCTTGATTTCTTTTTTTCTGAGTTCTTTTTGTTATTTGTGTTTTGCTTATCATATTATTAATTTAACAGAAATAAATACACTCCTGCTAACGCGAGAAACTCGCAGGTTAAATTCGTAAGTAAATTCTTATTTAAAAACCTTTCGAATTTTTAATGCAGAGAGAAGGATTTGAACCCTCGTAGGCACTAAGCCAACACGGCCTTAACGTGTCCCATTTGACCACTCTGGCATCTCTGCATATAATAAAATAATAGAAATTAAATAGATTATAAAGCTTTGTTTTTGAAATTATTCTTTCAGGCAAACATCTTTTTTATATCCCCTACAAGTTTCTTCTTCTAACCCCTTTCTATAATTTTTAAATGCACTAATTTAGTTTTAGAATCTCTCAATGTATTTACTAACTTCTGACAAGCTTTATCCATCAAAATCCTTAAACCTAATATTTTAAGTAAATTATCATGCCCAATCATGCATTCACTTAATAACCTTCCCCAATCCCTTCAAATTATCACCTAGGACCTCTATTGCCCTTAAAAAAATATCTTTAACATCAATTTGCCCCCAACTTTCAATATTAATCTCTATTTCTTTAATTTCTTTCACATTTTTAATTTTATTAATTTGCTCTTCAGACAACCCCTTTTCTTTCAATTCACTTTCATCAACACTTATTTTTCCTTCTTCATCAACACTAACAAAATCCAAAATGTCATTATTTAAATCATGTTTATAATAAATTAACCCAGGAGAGTGTTTAATATGTTCAACTCCTTTTCCCAACTTTGCATTATAAACCATTTCAATTTCTTGATCTTTATCTAAAAGAACAATTGGAAGTTTAAAATCAACACCAACACTTGGTTTAATATCTGTTGAAAAAACAGTTTTAGGTCCAATTTCTTTTAATTTAAACTTTGTTTCTTTACTTGTTTTTTCAGTTTTAATAGGAATTAAACCAATCCTATGAGCAATTATTTCATCATAAAGGGCAGAATCATTTTTTATAATCTCCACGTCATCAATTGCCATTACAGGAATTTCTAAAACACTTCTACGAATAGCATTTGCTAAACCAATGGACATATCTGTAATAAAACTTAATTTATGCTTGTCTTTATTGTAATTTTTTAATTTTATCATTTTTTTCCCATATCTTTAACCCTTTCCCTTATTTATCTTTATTTTTATCTGTTTTTAAATTTAACTAAACTCTCCTCCCCCTTCTTCCACCTTTTTTCTTTGGTCCACCCCGTGGAATCCTTGTCATATCCATTATACTTAAGATTTTAAATCCAGCACGAGTTAAAGATTTAATTGCAGAATGAGTTCCAGGTCCAGGATTACTCTGTCCTGTTTTAGCTCTTACTTTAACATAAAAACCAGTAATTCCATTATCTCTTGCTTCTTCTGCAATCTTTTGTGCAATAAACATTGCAATAGTTGGATTTGCTTTTAATCTATCTTGTTTTGTTGATTGCCCTCCACTAAACTTTACAATACTTTTTCCAGACATATCAGTCAAATTCATAATAGTATTATTAAAAGAAGTATAAATATTTAAAATCCCTATTCTTTCTTTCTTTTCTTCCTTCCTTCCTTGTTTTTTCTCATTAATCTCTTCTAATTTTTTATTGTTTTCAGAGATTGATTTTTTATCTTTTTCTTGTTTAGCTTCCACTATTTTCTTCTTCTCTTCCCCTTCAATTTCTTTATCTTTTTCTACCATTATTTTTTCTCCTCAATATTTTCTTTTACCTCTTTATTTTCCTTACTATCTAAAGAAGAGGGACTTGTTAGGCTAACCTTAGTCTCCATGCTATTTTCATTAATCTTTCTTTCTTCTAAAATTTCTCCCTTAATTTCTTCAACCTTTGATTTTTTAGGCTCCTTTAATTTTAAACTTAAATTTAATTTAACTAATTGTTCTTCTTCTAAACTAACTTGATAAGAAGGTTTATTAACAATTTGATTTCCAATACTAACATGTTTATGAGCAATCAATTGCCTTGCTTGTTTTGCAGTATTTGTTAATCCTTTTTTATGAACAACTGTTTGAAATCTTCTTTTTAACCAATTCTCTTTATCTAATCCAAGAGCATCTGCAATACCTTCAATCTCAAAACCCTTTTTTTGTAATTTTTCAACAAATTTTTGTTTTTCTTCTTCACTAGCAATAATTAATTTTTTTGCTTGATTCCTAATTCTTCCAATTGCAGCATCTGCTTTCCAAATTTCTTTTTTATTTTTTAGACCATATTTATCTTTAAGAACATTTTCTTCTTCTATTCTTATTTTATCAAAAGGTTTTTGTGGCCTTGAATATTTTTTTTGTTTTCTTTTTGGCATTTTTTAATTTTACTTCCCAGATTTTTTCTTAACCCCCACAGCTTTTTTCTTTCCTTTAGCTCTAAAATTAGCTTTAGTTCTTTGCCCTCTTGTTGGATGCCCAAATGCATGCCGTAATCCACGATAAGATCTAATTTTCTTTAATCTTCTAACATCAAATTCTTTTTTCATATCTAATGCAGTTGTAATTAAATGAGAATTATCTCCTGTTTCAAAATCATTCCTTCTATTCATTAAAAAATCAGGTAGTTTTGGATTTTCTAAAAATTCAATTATTTTTTTGATTTCATTTTCATTTAGTTCTGAAACTTTCTTACTTTCATCTATCTCAAGTATTTTACAAATAGCATTTGAAATTCCCCAAGAAACTCCTTTTATATAAGTTAAACCAACAAGGATTTTTTTATTTCCAGGAATATCTGTTTGCATAATCCTGATTATAGAAGCATATGTTTTTTCTCCAGGTTTTTTCTCTTGCTTTTCTTTATTTTTATCAGTTTTTTCTTGTTTTTCCATTTTCTTTGTTTTGCGAGGGGGTTTCTTAAATTAATATTTTCAAAATTTTGATTTATAAATTAGAAACTTAATTTCTCATAAATAAATAATATTTTTCTTTTCCCACTATTTCTTCTACAAGCCTTTTTTCAATAGCTTTTTTTGGGTCAGGTAAATTTGATACTCTTTTTTTTAATTCTTCTAATGATTCAAAAAGTTTTTTATTTCTTTCATTCAATATAGCCTCTGTATGCTTTTTTCCAAAACCCGGGAGTAATTCAAACTGATGTAATCTTGTATTTATAGCTTCTGCTTTATTAAAAAAATCAACAAACTTTTTTTCATCTTTAGAAATTTGTTTTTTAACAAAATCTTGCAATTGTTCTCTAGCAGTTTCTGTTAATTTATTATCAAGAAGCCTCCCAAAGATATAATATATTTTATCTCTTTTTCCATCTCCAATATAAACTTTTTCTCCAACTTCTAATTTAACCCCTCTTCTAGGAATTAATTGAAGCAATGTAAAATTATTTAAGCCTATAGCTTGAGCTATGGGCATCATTTTTTTCTCTAATGGATAACCATAAGGGAGGTAATCTAATATAATTGAATATTCTTCTTTTTCCATTTTTTATTTTATTTTGAACTTTTAACAATTTCAAGTATTTTATTAATTTCATCCTCATTTAAACTAACATCATTGAAAATTTTATTAAGGTCTGATGCATCTGTTGGAAGCAAATCTGATATTTTCACAATGTGTTCTCTTTTAATTTTTATTGAATCTAATTTTTCTAATTCTTGTTTTATTTTTTTTGATTGTTCGGGTTTTGTTTTAAGAAATTTTTTTAAAAATAATTCTGTTTCTTGCTTTTTATCACTATCTGGAAGATCTTTAATTATTTTTTGAACTTCATTCATATTTAAAGGGGTTCTGTCTAATATCATTTTATTTTAATTTCCTTAAATGTACAGGGTGGATTATATAAGTTTTTCCCTTTTTCATATCATTTATTTTAACAACATATGAGTTTCCTCTTTTCCCATTTATAATCCCACTTCTACCTTGCAAAGTTTTTGGAAATTTAGGTTGAACACTTAATTCTCTTTTTACAGCAACTCTTTCTCCTTCTCCAAACTCTTGAAAGTAGTTACTAAGTTTAATTTTCCCATGTTCTTGTTTTTTCTTTCTTTTTAACATTCTATTTAATAAACCCTTAAACAACTAAGAATTATCTTAGTGTCCATTGGTCATTTAAGATAACTTATTGTTATCCACTAATTTATTATATTTCTCATTCCCTAATTTTCAAAGAAATAACAGGTTTAAAAACCTTACTAATATTTTTTCAAAACCTTCTTTGCCTTAAATCTCTCCTTTTTTCAAACTCCCACTTACCTCAAATATCTCCTTCTAAAACCCTCTCTTACTCTAAATCTCCTCTTCTAAAACCCCTCACTCCAAATCCCCTCTCTGATGAGCCTCATTCATATTTTGCATAATAGCATTAAACATTTTTTCACCAAATGCCCCCTTTCCACATCTTTCACAAAAATCAACTATACTATCATCATCCAAATTACACTTACAATAAATACATTTTTTCATAATTTTCACCAATTTTCATAATTAATCAAATTTTCATTAAATTAATTAAGAAATTTAGTTTATAAGTTTTGTGTTATTTAAAAATTATAAACCCAATCAAAACTCTTCATTAGAACCATTAACTTTCTTTAATCTCTTTCTCTTTCTCCACCACCTATAACCAAAAAAACCAACAACTAAAACAACAACTCCTCCAAAATATAAACTTGTATTACTTTTCTCAATCAACCCTAATTCAATAGCTTTATCTTTAGAATAAACTTTTAATTGAACATCAAAACTTTTTTCATATTTATTATTAAAAGCATCTTGATATTTTAAAACAACAGGAAAATTAAAATTATCAGAAACACTATTTTTAAAAAAAACATTAAAATCAACACTATCAAAATCATCACTATCTAAATCTCCAACATAAACATTTTTTTGAGATAATAAATTAAAATAACTAGAACTCCCAACTTCAACTTCTAAAAACCTTATATCACTTAGACCTTTATTAATTATTTTAATAACAACTTCACTTTCTCTGCCCTTTATTAATAAATCATCTTCACCTAAAACTCCAATAACAGGTTCTGAATTAACATTAATACTTATTAAAGAATTTTTTATTTTAACAACATCTTCTTCATTATAACTTATTTCAACAGGAATTTTATATGTTTGAGATTTAGCATTACTTAAAGCAATTATTTCAAATTTAGCATATTTTGTTTTACCTTCTCTAATTTCATCAATTCCAAACTCAGAACTTGAATCAAAAGGTGCAAAAGGAATATCTTTTAAATCTAAATAAACACTCACATCACTAACATCTTCCTCTCCATTATTTTTCAAACCTATTTCAATATCAGCTGTTTCACCAGGTGAAATCCCTTCAGAATCCATAATAACAGAGTCAATAACTAATGCAGAAGTCATACTAACTAAACTCAATAAATAAAGAGCAAGTAATGCTAATCCAATTAATATTTTTAATGATGTTTTCATTTTATTTTCTCTTTAATATACTTTATAAGTTTTTATATAGTTCTCAACAAAATTTCATTTAAAAATCTTTCTATTTGTTACTTCTAAAAAGTTAAAACATATTTTAACAACCAACATCAAACCTATAAAACCCCATCTTTCTCTAACTTCTTTTTTCTCTTATATCCCTTATATCTTTTATAAACAAACCCCCCAATAACCCCTAAAACAACTATTACAACTAGATACATAGTTGTATTGCTTTTTTCAATGCCCAATTCTTTTGCACTCCTAAGAGTCATTGTTGCTATAATCTTGTCAGAATAATCATCATTCATAAAATCTTTATAATCAATCTTTAAAGGAAAACTAATTTCCCCTTTACTTTTCTTTACCTTTAATCTAAAATCAACACTTTCATAATCATCTGAATCTAAATCTCCAATATATTCTTTAGGTTTTGAAATAATTTCATAATCTTCACTTTCTTCTAATTCGACAGTCAAAAATTTCACATCAGCAATCTCATGATTAACAAACTTAAAACTAATTTCTCCAATTTTATTTTCTTTATAAATTTTAGAATCATCTACTTCAACAAAAATATTAGGCTCACTTTTAATAACCATTCCTAAAACAAAATTATCTTGATATTCATTACCAACATTAGCAAAATTGACTGCAAAATAACTTGTATAATCAATAGTTAGATTAGCACTATAAACTCCTTCAGAAGCACTTGGTAAAGCTATTATTCTAAAACCAACATCTTTTTCTTCCAAAGAATTTAATCTTGATATTTTCACAGTATCAACATCATTATAAAATTTAAATTCAGAAGGTAAAATCAATTTAACTCGAACATCTTCAGCAACACCATTTCCATTATTCTTAATATTAAAATTAATAATTCCATAATCTCCAGGACCAATATTTTCAGGAGCCATACTAATATCTTTAACCCTCATAAAATGCCCTAAACTAATAGTTTGACTTTCTTCAATATATAAACCATTAACTTGCCCAACTAACAAAACAACAAAACTCAAAACAATTAAACCTAAAATTTTATTTTTCATTTTCCTCTTTTTCAAACTATTAGCTTAAACTTATTTTGATTTATAAAACTTACTCATACCTCAAAGTATCAACAGGCTTTAGTTTACTTGCTTGATATGAAGGTAAAACACCTGAGAGTAATCCAATAAAAAATGCAAAACCCAAACATCCAACAATTATTAATGGATTCATAGAAGCCCTAATTATATTTGAACCAAGATAAACAGCAGTAACATATTCAATTGATTTTGCAATTATTATTCCAACACCAACTCCTAACAACCCTCCAAATAATCCCAAAATTCCTGATTCAATAACAAAAATTAACAAAATATCAGAATTCTTAGCACCAATAGCTTTCATAGTTCCAATTTCTTTTTTCCTCTCTAAAACAGAAGTATACATTGTATTTGCAATACCAATGCCCCCAACTAAAATTGAAATTAATCCAATGCCAACTAAAAACACAGTTAAAATATTTAAAATATTACTAAAAGTTGCTAAAAGTTCTTCAGGAGTTGAAATAGTAAAATCACTTGTTTTTTCATCAACATCTCTAAATTTCATTAGTTTTCTTTCAGTCCTATCTGCAACTTCATTTATATCTTCTCCTAATTTAATCTGAACATAAATAAAATCAACTCTTTCTCCAGAATCAAATAAATCTTTAAAATCATCAAATGAAATATAAACTTGCTGGTCATCACCAGGATTTCCAACAGCTTCTAAAACTCCAATAACCTCAAACTCAACATCATTTATTTTAACATTATCCCCTGTTTGAACAGGTTTTCCAAATAGATTTTTATATTTGTAATTATAACCCATAATAATTTTTTTACTTTCTCCTTGTTTCATAAATCTTCCATCTTCAATTTTTAAGTTTGCAGCTTCAAAAACCAAATCAAAAAGCTCTTCTTCAACAGGCATGCCTATAACAAAATAATATCTTTTTTTATCATTAAATTCAATTTTTCCATTACCAATATTCATATAAGTAGCTATATCCACTCCATTTACTTTTTCAATAACATTAACATCATCTAATGTTAATTCAACAGCTCCTCCTGTTCCAGGAGCCCCTGCCTGCCCCTTTGGTTGTATAAAAAATTTATCAGTTCCCAACATTTCAAATTGTTCATTAACAAATTCATTTAATCCTAAAGACAAACTCATTAAAACAAAAATAGTCAATATAGCTAAAAATACTCCTAACACAGTTAAACAGCTTCTTGTTTTTCTTTGTTTTAAACTTCTAAATGCTATTTTAAAAAAATCATTTATCATTTTCTATTATTTATCTAAATATATTATCTAAAGGGCTTTTTATATTTTTAATATTAGCATTTGAAATCTTTAAATATATTTGGGTTGTTTTAATATCAGAATGCCCTAGAAGTTTTTGAATCATTCTTAAATCTGTTCCTTGTTCAAGAAGATGTGTTGCAAAAGAGTGTCTTAAAAGATGAGGATACACTCTTTTTTTAATGCCTGCTTTACGAGCAGAGTTTTGAACAATTTTTGCAATTGTTTTTTTAGTTAATTTTCCTCCACGATTTGAAGGAAATAAAACCTCTGCACTAGATAATCTACAATAACCTTCCAACTCTTTTTTAATAGAAGAAGGAATCTTCACAAATCTATCTTTTCTTCCCTTCGCTAATCTAATGTGTATAAGCTCTTCATCAAAATTTAAATCAGATTTTTTCAAATTTACCAATTCAGAAACTCTAAATCCACAACCATAAAGCAATTTAATAATTAGCTTATGTTTAATATTCTCAGTAATCTCAATTAATTTTTTAATTTCTTCAATTGTTAAAATATCAGGGAGAGTTTTATTTCTTTTAGGATTTGGAATATCAAGTTCTTGATTTAATATTGTTTTAAAAAAATATTTCAAAGCAAAAACATTATGACCAACAGAAGAAGGCTCACATTTAGATAATTTTTTTAACAAAAAATCTTTTGCACTTGTTGTATTAATCCCTTTTCCTTCTGCAAACTCTAAATACTTTTTAACATGATTTAAATAACCTTTAATTGTTTGTTTAGAATAATTTTTTAATTTAAGATTTTCTTCCAATCTTTTTAATAACCCTTCCATTTTCAAAAAAACAGAAATACATATATAAAGGTTACTAAACATATCTTAAAGCCCCACAAACGGAAATAAAGTTCTGTTTCCGTTATGTTAGTTTCAATTGTCAGCATAATTATAATAAGGGTTTTGTCGTCGCTGTCCT
>CAYRKK010000005.1:0-29525 GCA_964424875.1 Candidatus Woesearchaeota archaeon | reverse complement strand
TAATTCAAATTCTTTGTAATATCCAAAAGGCGCTCTTGTTATTTCAAATTTTAATTTTTGAAGTTCTTTTTCAGCTTGTTGAAGTGTTTTTAATGCAAAATCAGGATTGCTTAAAGAAGGTGAAAGATGTGCATAAGGATAAAGAACTATATTTTTTGCTTTGACTTGTTCTGCAATATTTTGAATTTCTTTTGTTAGTTGCTGGAGAAGTTGTGGATTTCCTTGGTCCTGTTTTTCAATTGCAGCCATAATAACTAATGGTTCATCAACTTTGATTTCTTGTTTTTGTTTTTCTGTTAATTCTTCTGGTTGTTTAAGTGCTTTTTTCAATGGTTTGAATTTAATATAGTCGCAATGTAAAGATAAGATTTTCATGAATATATTAGGGAAAAAGGATTTTTAAGGTTTTGGGATTTTAATTATTTAAAAATTTTCTCCACTATAAGTAATTTTCCCACCAAGCTCTTTTTCAATCTCTATAATTCTGTTATATTTTGCAAGACGTTCTGGTTTGTTTGGAGCTCCTGATTTGATTTGACTGCTTGCTGTTCCAACTGCTAAGTCTGCTATAAATGAGTCTTTTGTTTCTCCTGAGCGATGAGATATTGTTGTAGATAAGTTATTTTTTTTAGCTAAATTAATTGAATTAATTGTTTCTGTTATTGTTCCAATTTGGTTAATTTTTATTAATACTGAATTTACTGCTTTTGTTTTAATTGCTTTTTTAATTCTTTTTGGGTTTGTTGTTAGTAAATCATCTCCTGTTATTTGGATTTTATTTCCTAATTGTTTTGTTAATTTTTTAAATGATTGCCAGTCATCTTGGTCAAAAGGGTCTTCTATTGAGATTATTGGAAATTTATGAATTAATTTTTTGTAAAATTCTATTAATTGAGATGAGTTGTATTTTTTAGAGTTTAAAGTATAAGTTTTATTTTTGTAAAATTCAGAAGCTGCTGAGTCTATGGCTAAGGAAATTTCTTTTCCTGGTTTATAACCTGCTTTTTCAATTGCTTTTATTATTAATTCTAATCTTTGTTCTGTGTTTCTGATGTTTGGAGCAAATCCTCCTTCATCTGCTATGGGAATTGTTTTTATTTTGAATTCTTTTTTAATTAAAGATTTCAAGGCTTGAAAAGTTTTTTTTGACATTTGTATTGCTTGTTTAAAGGTTTTTGCTTTTACAGGAATTATCATATGTTCTTGGATATCATTTTTAATTCTAGCATGTCTTCCTCCATTGATGATGTTTAGTTGAGGGATTGGGAGTTTGAGTTTTTTAGTTTTACTTAATTTTTGAATATGTTTATAGAGTGGAATGTTTTTTTCAGTTGCACCTGCTCTGCAAACTGCTATTGAGATTGCTAAGATTGCATTTGCACCTAATTTTGATTTGTTTGTTGTATTATCAAGTTTAATCATTAGATTGTCAATTTGTTTTTGTTGAGAAGGATTTTTGTTTATTAATTTTGGAGCAATGATTTTATTAATATTATTAATTGCTTTGAGAACTCCTTTTCCATTAAATCTTTTAAGGTTTTTATCTCTTAATTCTAATGCTTCATATTTTCCTGTTGATGCTCCTGATGGAACCATTGCTGTGAATAAACCTTTGTTAGTTAGAAGATTAACTTTAATAGTTGGATTTCCTCGAGAATCTAAAACCTCTTTTGCTTTTATTGATTTTATTGGCATAATAGAATAATGAGAGAGAAATATTTAAAGGCTTTGGTGTTAGATAGTTCCCTAGGAGATAAATTCTTATAAAAGATTATTAATTAATTAATAAATGAATCATAAAGTGTATTCTCAAACTGAACTTCAAGAGAGAAGAGATAAATCTGCAAGGATATTTAAAGAACATCATAGAGATTTGATGAAAGGTAGTGAAGATATTGATAATTATGAATTTTTAATGATGCAGGATAAGGATATTCCTGATTTGGGGTTTGAATTTTTAATGTGGAATAATTTAAATAATAAAGTTTATTGGACAAGTCTTAGTAAGTTAAATGAATTAAAAAAGAGAAATGTTCTTGGGAATCATTTTTCTGAGCAAGATTTAGGAAGACTTGCAGAAACTATGATTTCTCAAATGTGGATGGGTGAAAGAGCTGCAAGTGATGTTCCTATATTCTCTGATGTTTTTCTTTTATTTAGTGATGAAGAAAAAAGTCCGTTGACAAGATTTGTTAGGGAAGAACAGAGAGTTATGGCCATTAATAAGGGTTTTTGGCATTGTTTAGGAGCTACTAAGTATGAAAATCCAACTGAAGATTCAAGATTTTGGAGTGCAAATTTAAAACAAGAGTATGCATTAAAAGAGATTACAAAATTGTTTGGATGTGATGGTTTTTTTGATTATTTTAATTTTAGAGAGGGTGTTGAAAGAGCTGTTGAAGTTCCTGAAAATCTTTGTTTTAGAGGGACTATTAATTTAGATGAATATATGAGATGGTTTTTAGTTCAAGAGGAAGAAATTTATAAAAAGTTGGAAAAAGAAGAAGCAGTTCAAATTTGTGGGAGATTAGTTGCTCCCATGGTTTATGAATTATTTGTAGAGGGTGATTGGAATGAGAGAGAAGGTTTAATGAGATTGGCAAATCATTTTATTCAAGGGGAGATTATTAAAACTGCCCCGATACAGAGAGTTTTAGGAGGAGTATATGAATTAAATTTAATGGGAGCATTTGATGAAAGAGATTATTCTCATTATGATTGGAATTTTATTGAAAGTTGTGAAAGGGCTCTTTTAGATAGTGAGAGTCATGCAAAAATTTGTTGGGAGAGATTTTCAAGTGAAAGTGATATTGATTTATCACTCCTTGACTCAAGGATTAGAAAATATGTTCCTGCTGAAGCTTATAAGGAAATGGTTGGAGGGTTAAGACAAGAAATGGCTGAAATGAAAAGATTTGATTTAGAAGTTTTTAGAAAGTGGGTTCAGTGTAAGGAAGTTAAAGGATTTGCTCTTTCTGAAGTTGGAAGAGTTAGAAATGAAGCTCTTCAGGTATATTTTTCTCAGACAAGAAGACCAAGGGCAGAGGTTGTTGAAGGTTTAGCTAGAATTGTAGGTACTGGAAAATTTGGTTCTGATTATTTAGGAGATAAAGTTAGAGGTTATTTATTTATGGATTTAGTTGCAAAAAAAAGATGGGAGAGTGCTAATAGTATTCTTATGTCTTACAATATTGGGAGGGATTTTGGAGAAGCTGGTTTTGCAACCCTTAAAGAAACAAAAACATTTGAAGGTGCTGTTGGAGGATATGTTGAAAGTCATGGAAGAGTTAAAGTAGATAGAAGGGGTTTAGATAGTAGTGTTTGTTATCCACATTATAATAAGATTAAAGATGTTGTTGAAAATTTTGGAAGTATTTTTGTGGTGGAGGGGAGTGATTAGCCATCCAAAAACTCATCAACTCTTTTTTTTGTTTTTTCTCTGTTCTTTTGGTGCTCTAATAGGAACTTGTTTAATTTTTCAATTGTGTAAGCTTTAAGTTCACCTGTTGAAAGTTTTCCTGATTTGTAATTGTTGTGGAGTTCCTGGAGTTTTTTATCATCTTCTTCTAAAAACATTTTTAAATATTGAAATGAAACATCAATATCTGGATTTCCTCCTTTTTTTCTATGTTCTTCTAATGTTGGCTGTCCTCCTGAAAAAGCATATTTGTTTATTTTTGTTTTTATTTCTTTTGGAGTGTCTGTTGGAGATATAAAAGAAGTTGGGTCTGATGCAGACATTTTTCCTTGTTTTAATCCTGGAAGCATTAAATTATAAGTTGAGGAAAGCTGAATAAATTTTGGATTTTTTATTCTTTGGGAAATATCTCGTGCTAATCTTAAATGAGGGTCTTGGTCAATTCCAACTGGAACTAAAACAGGACAAGAATTTTCAAATTCTGGTAATTGAGGATGAAGCATATCAGATGCTTGCAATAAAGATGATAACATTTTTCCAGGAGTTATTTCTCCATAAACTGCTTTAAATTCATTAAAAGTTGCATGTCTTGCTAAAAGATTTTGTAATCTATAAAAAGCATTTGCTTTTTCAGGATTTTTGCTTCTTTGAGATTGAAAATAGATAGTGCAGTTATTTGGTTTAAGTCCAAGAGCAATATAATTTGGTATGTATTCATTTATTGCAATTTTTTTAGAATCTTCTAAAGATTGTCCTCTGGCATTATATGCTTCTAAATCTGCAACAGCTATGTAAATTTTAGCCCCTAATTTTTGATAAAAAATTAATTGTTTTATTACAAGTGCATGGCCTAAATGGAATTTTCCTGTTGGCATTAAACCTGTCATTACAACAAACTTTTTTTTATCTCTTACTGACTCAAGAATTCTTTGTATGTCTCTGTGTCCAAAAATAATTTTTCTTCTAAAAAGAAGTTCTTTATTAAAAATGTCTGGAAGGGAGTTTATTAAAGATATTCCAAATTCTTTTACAAGTCTATTATAATTAATATCTCCTTTAATTTCCCATGGATTGAACACTGGTTTTTTCATTATTAAAAATAGAAAAAGGAATATTTAAAGTTGTTGATTTTTGGGGAATGTTGGATAAAAAAAAGTTAATTAAGGAAGGGGGAGTGAACATGAAACTGAATTAAACCGCGAATGTTATATTCAATCCTTAACAAACCTATTTATTTTTTCGTACAAGCTTTCAGCTTTTAAAGTTATTATTTGTAAGAATTCTTGATCTCCATAAATTATTGGACGTAGTCTTCTAAGTTCATTTGGATTCTTTTCAAGTAAATATGCACAAACTGCAATTTTACAATTTGGAACCATGTTGGATTCAAATATCTGTTCTAAATTCAACCATTCAACCTCTCCAACATCAGATTCTTTTGGAATAGGAGTCCCTATCATCTGCGCTGAACAAAGATATATTGTTCCTCCTAAAACGTTTGGTTTTTGATAATGCAAAACAACAGCATCCAGATTAACCCCATATTCTTCAATTAATTCTCGCTTAAGAGCAGATTCATAGTTTTCTTCAGGTTTGAGTTTTCCTCCAGGTAACCTATATCTTCCAGCAAAAATTTTATGACTTGGAGTCATGTATGTTAAAAAAGAATCCAGATGTTGTTTTTGTGGAATCACCACAATTACTGAATTTTTACTATCTTTATTCATGCAATTAAGAATTCAAATATTTTATTTAAATGTATGTCTCTTGAGGACTTCTCTGTTCCTCGCTCCGCTGCAGTACTCAGTTCTAAGAAGAGCATAACAGCGGAGCCTGTCCCATAATCAACCTCTTCAAAACTAATAATTAACCAAAACAAATATTTTTCTTACCATTCCCACCCAAGATAGTGAGAGATTGCCTGCAGTACTTCGGACAATTTGCTGAAACTTCGTTTCAGAGAAAAACTTCTTTTATCTGTCCAAAGAAACCTATTGAAATTGTGAAACAATTTCGTCTAACATTCGATAAAAGGTTCGTTTTACTCGCCCAAATTTTTATATTTTATTGAAATAATCTTTTCCTCCCATGAAAAATAATAAAACAATTAGCATTCAAATACTGATTGTTAGACACGCTCTGATTTTTGTTTTGGAAAACATTAAATAATCTTGTCTTGAGTGCAGAAAAACATAAATACTTCTTTTGTTTGTTTTTGTTATGGAATATGATAAAGATAAAAAAGAGATTAGAATTAATAAGGTATTAAATGAGTTAGATAAACTTGTCATCAGATTTTTAGATATTTTAAAGAAACATGTAGATTATGTTATTATCTCAGGATATATCTCTATTTTACTTGGAAGATCAAGAGCTACTGAAGATGTTGATGTTTTTATAAGAAGAATTTCTTTTGAAGAGTTTTTTAATCTTTATCAGGAATTAAAAAAAGATGGTTTTTGGTGTTTAAATGCAGAAGAACCAATGGAGATTTTTTCATATTTAAGAGATGGTCTTGCTATTAGGTTTTCAAGAGAAGGAAAACCTACTCCTAATTTTGAAATTAAATTTCCTAAAAGAGAAATTGATAAAGAAACTTTTGAAGATTTTATCATAGTTATCCTTACTAATGCAAACAATACAAAAATAAAAATATCTTCTTTAGAAAGACATATTGCATTTAAAAGATACTATCTTAAATCTGATAAGGATATTGAAGATTCTGTTCATATTGAAGAACTTTTTAAAGGAAAGATAGATTATGAAAAAGTTAATAAACTGAAAGAGATTGTTGTTAATATAAAAAATTAATGAAAATGGAAAAAGAAAAGATTTTTATGAAACCTGGGAAGAATAATCGTGAAGATAAATTAAACTTTATTAAGTTCTGGGTTGAATATATGAAAAGGCATGGGGATGAAGAGTGGAGTGAACAACAAAGATTTCTTATTGATTCGCAGTTTGAGAAATAAGAATAAGGAGGAGATTAGAAAAGGTTCTTATTGATTTCATAATCTCAGAAATGATTTAATTTTGAATCACTAAAAACATTTAAATATATAGTTTAATTGAATTATTTATGAAAAAGAGAAGTTTAATGATTGTAGTAGGAGTAGGGTTGTTTTTTATGATATTAATTAGTTTATCTTTTGTCAGTGCTGGAATATATTTTTCAAATATTGAATCAAGATTTAATTTAGGAGATATGATTGATTTAAATGTTCAGGTTAACCCTATTGTTGATGGTTATCTTTTAAAAACTGAATTAATTTGTGGAGAAAGTTCTGTTATTGTGTTTAATAATTTTCCTGATGAAGAAGGAAATATTAATATTAAACTTCCATTAAATGAGCATACAATTAAAGAGGTTAGTGGAGATTGTTATTTTTTAAGTGAATATTCTGGAGATATAAGAAAAAGTTCTAATTTTGAAATTTCTAAAAGGTTAATTGTTAATTTAAACAGTGAAAGTTTTTTTGCAAATCCTGGGGAGGAGATTGTTATTTTAGGAAGTGCTGAAAGATTAAATGGAGCTTTAGTTAATGGAGAAGTTGAATTAAGTATTCCTTTATTAAGTTTGTTTAATCAAATAAATTCTGAAGAAAGTGAAACTGATGAGAGTGAAGATGAAGAGTCAGAGAGTGAAGAAAATATTTCTGATGAAGAGATTGCAGAAGAGATAGTAAATATTGATATTGGAAAATTTTATGGGAAAGTTGTTGAAGGAGAATTTTCTTTAATTTTTAATTTACCTGAGGATACTCCTGCAGGAGATTATAGAATTGATGTTTTAGTTTATGAAGAATCATTTAATCAAAGAGCTAGTGAAGGAGTTGTGATGGCTAATTTGAAAATTTTTCAAATTTTAAAAAATATTGATATTGCCTTAAATAATCAAAACTTTAATCCTGGAACAAATTTTGAATTTAAACCTGTGTTGTTGGATCAAACAGGAGTTAGTGTTGAAGACGAAGTTTCTATTGTTATAAAAAATGAAGATAGTGAAAGAGTTTTTGAAAAAATTGTCAAGTCTCAAGAGACTGTTCAGTATAATATTCCTAGTGATTTAACAGCAGGTTATTATAATGTTGAAGCTTCAAATGGAGATATTGAGGTTATAAAAACATTTTATATAAATGAAAAAGCAATTGTTTCTTTTGAAATAATTAATAATAGTTTGATTGTTACAAATATTGGAAACATTCCTTATAAAAAAGATATTGAAGTTGAGTTAAATGGAAAGCCTTTTGTTAAAAAAATTGATTTAAAATTAGGAGAAAGTGCAGAATTTAAATTAACTGGTTCTAATGAAGAATATAATGTTAAAGTTAGTGATGGAGAAAGTGAGATAAGTCAGGGAGGAGTGATGTTGACTGGACATTCTGTTAATGTTGATGCAATTAATGAGGGAGGAGTTGTTGGGGCATTAACTAGTCCAATTGTATGGATTTTTCTTATTGTAATTCTTGGTGTTGGATTATTATTTTTATTAAGAAATGTTTTTAAGAAAAAATCATTTGCCTATGCTTTTTCTGGAAAATTTAGGAAAAAAAATAAAGATATTGAATTGGAGAAGGGAGATGAAAAGTCTTTGAAAGGAAAAGATGAGGGTAAAGTTGCTCCTGGTGCTTTAGTTCCTCCAAGTCAAGCAGAGCAAGTTTTGGTTTTAAAAGGACATAAAACAAATGCTAGTGTTATTGTTTTAAAAATTAAAAATAAAATTGGTAAAAATGAAAAACAAAGTTTGGAAAAAGCAATTGAAAATGTTTATGAAATAAAAGGTGCTGTTTATGAACAAGGGGATTTTATATTTATAATATTTAGTCCAATAATGACAAGGACAACTAAAAATGAAATTGAGGCTGCAAAGGCTGCTGAGAAAATTGAATTAGTTTTAAAAGAGCATAATAAAAAGTTTAAGGATAAAATTAATTTTGGTATTGCTATAAATTCTGGGGAGATTATAAATAAAGTTGAGGACAAGAAGTTGAAGTTTACTGCATTGGGTAATTTTATTATGGTTGCAAAGAGACTGGCTGAAGCTTCTAATAAGCAAATTTTAGTTACAAAAGAATCTTATGAAAAAGGTATTTCTGAAATGAAAGCAGAGAAAAGGAAAATTGCAGGAGGAGATGTTTATGAATTAAGGCAGGTTCTTGACAGTAAAAAAAATCAAAAGTTTATTCAGGGGTTTCTGGAGAGGATAGGGAAGGGTTAGGGGTTTCTTTGAGGGATTCTAAGTGTTGCATTAGTAAATCCTCAATAGCGCTAAGATTATTAGTATCAGACTTCCAAATTCCTAGATAGTAAGGATTTTCTCTTTCAGGGTAATATAATAAAAAAAATGAAGTTCTTTGCAAATTCATTTGATGATAAAAATAGTGCTTTTTTTTGAGATTATATTCCGGGATTAAGAGCTCCATTTGGGATTCAGAAATTTCTAATTTCTTAGTTTTATAATGGCAGGCATCTAAATCAAAAAAGCTCATTTTATTATCTAAATTTTTTAGATTTATAAATCTTATTTGTTTTTTGTTATCTGAATGAGTAGTAAAAATTTAGGAAAAAGTTTAAAAACATAAATAATTTAAAAAATTATGGTTAATTTAATTCCTCTTACAGAGTTATATGGTCTTAGAAGAGAAGAAGGAACTTCAAGAGATTTTTTAATAAATTCTGGGGCAGGGGTGGTTCAAAGAGTTTTTTCAGATTTAGTTCCTTATAGAGAAAATGTTTCGAGCCCCACTGAAGGGCATGTTTATGAGTCTGATGGGATAGAACCTATTGATTCTGATGAAAGAGAACCTTCTGATTGTGAGTTAAGGGAAATAGAGAGAAGATATGGTTTTTAGAAAATTAAACTAGATTTGTTATCTAAATGGGTAGTAAAATTTTTTGGGAAAGTTTAAATATTGTTGAAATGTTTGTAATTGATGGATAATGTGATGGAAAAACATTTTCAAGGATTGAAAAGAAGAATAGAAATAGAAGATAAAGTAACTGATAAAATTAATCCTACTTGTATTTCTAAACTTGTTCAAGCAGTAACTTGTTCCAATAGGGGAGATTTAAATAAATGTTCTAAATGTGATGGTTTTGGAATTATATATACTGGTCCTGAAGAATTAGATGAATCTGAAGAATTAGATTCTGATTATTTTGATTTTTGTAATGCTTATGAATCTTCAGAAGGATTAACTCCTGAAGATGTTCAACAATTAATTAAATTGCAATCGATATATACAGAAAGTCCAATGCTTTGTTTAACTGATATTAGGGGAGATGGAAGAGTTGATAGACATATTTCTTATGATTCTCTCACTGACCAAATAAATGGAGGTGTTCCTGTTGAAAGATTTTTTGCAATAAGAGAAGGTTTAAAACAAGGGCTTGGACCTGTTGATGATAGGGCTGATTTTTAATTCACCTTCAACCCATCAAACTTTTTTTTATCTTTTTCATTTGAGTCTTTAGAATAAACCTTAATTAATTCTTGGGTAAGTTTCAAATCTTTTTTGTTTTCAAACAAAGCTGTTGGGCCTGGTGTTGTTGAGATGAGAAGGTTGTATTTTAAAATTTTGTTTAATTGTTCTAATTTAAGATTTTCTTCATGGTCTTTTCCAAGGATAATCTTTTGTTTTGTTTTATCTGATCTAAAATGTCTTCCCATATTAAGAAGCTGAATTTCTTGAAATTTTATTTTGTTTAAGGGTTTGTTTTTAAAAATGTCTTTAAGTTTTGGGGTGTATTGTTTTTCACATAATAAACATCCACCCCCTGGTGAGGGATATTTTATATTATAATTTTTTGCTAATTGAATTTGTGTTTTTCTGTTTCTTCCTTTGATGTCAAGAAGTTTGTTTCTGTTAATTAATTCTTTTTTTTCATAAATTGTTAGAGGAAGGAGTTTTGCTGAAAGAGGTCTGAGGATTTTGTTTTTTAAACCTGCTTGTTTTTCTATTAATTCTAATTGATGTTTAAGTTGAGACATTGGTCTTTGAGAAAGGACTTCACCTGTTGCTATAATATCTGCATTGATTTTTTTCGCTAATTTTTTTGCTTGTTTAAGAAGAAAGATTTTACAATCTTTGCAAGGATTTAAAGATGTTCCATAACCATGTTTTGGGTTTTGAATTATTTTTAAATATTGCTGGAAAAAAGGAGGTTTTGTGCAGTCTATTATATGGAGTTTGATTTTGAGCTTTGGGATTTTTTGTTTTGAAAATGGAAGAAGAAAGAAAACAGATTCTACATTTAGGTTTTGTTCTTGAAGTAGTTTAAGTGCTAATATGCTATCAAGGCCTCCTGAAAAAAGTAAGAGGGCTTTTGGTTTTTTTATTTTTAAGGGTTTTTTTGATTTCATAACTATTAATAATAACTTGGGTTTAAATATTTTTCATTAACTTTAAGTAAGAACTATTAAGATATAACAGCAAGTATATTGGATAAATTACATTTTGTTACAAATGTAACAACAATCTATTACATTTGTAATAATGGAAAGATTTAAAAACTTTATTACATTTGTAATATTTAATAATTACAATTGTAATAATATTGATTTAAGATGAAGATTGAAGAACATGAAAAAGCATATAAAGAACATTTAGAAAATTTAAATAAATCTATAGATGAGGGTATTGAAGGGAATCAAAGAAATATTGGATATAATATTTCTCAGGGTTCAGTAGAGTTATTTGCTATTTATCTTCATAAATTAAGATTATTACAAGGTTCTGGAGATCAATTTGATCATAGAGTTTTTAAAAATAAGGCTTTAATTGAAAAAAAGATTTCTTTTGAATTTTTAGATAGGAAAAAGGTTCTTGATTTGATGAAGGATATTGAATTAGAAAGAAATGCTATTTGTTACGGATCTCGAAAGCCTGAGAAAAGAATAAAAGAATCTATAGCAAAATTTCAGGAATTAAGAAAATTAATAAATCTAAACTTAGGGAAATTAAAAAAACAATGGGGCACCACTTCCTAAAGGGTGTGGTTTGTGGCAGCCCCTTGTTTTTAGGATGCTCAGAAATTAAACCACCAAAATCATTCCACTTACTAAAGTAGGTGATTTAATTTCTGACATTAACAAAAAAGGAAAATTAGAAAATGATAGAAAAAAATGAATTAATCTCATATGCAATGGATTTTGTATCTTATCTAATAGATAAAGAAAAAAAAATAAATAGGATTATTTTGCATGGGTCTGTTGCTAGAGGAGATTTTGATGAGGAATCAGATATTGATTTATTTGTTGATAGTGATGAAAAGATTGAAAAAAGAGTTCAAAAAATTCTTGATAATTATTATAAAACAAAAAAATATCAGGATTGGAAATTGAAAGGAGTTGAAAATGAAATATCTATTATTGTTGGTAAGTTAGATGGTGATGAATGGAAGAATCTCAAAAGAAGTATTATAAATACTGGAATTATGTTATATGGAAAATATAAAGCAGAAGCAGATAAGATTAATCAATATGTTTTGTTTTCATTTGAAAATATAAAACCAAATAAAAAAAGAGTTTTGATTTTTAGAAAATTATTTGGTTTTAAAGTTGGGAAAAAATCTTATCCTGGTTTAATTGAAAAAATGAATACAATTAGGATTGGTAAGGGAGTTTTACTTGTTCCGATTGAATATGTAAATAAACTTAAAGAATATCTTCAGAATAAAAAAGTTAAGTTTAGGTTATTTGATTTATGGAGTGATGAAAGGTTTTGAATATGGAACTCATTTTGAATCAATCACACAAACCCATAATCAAAATCATATTTTTCTAAAAGTTTTTTAAGTTTGTTTTTGTAGTCTTGAATTAAAGAATCATCTTTTCCTAATGCTTGAATTTTTCTCAGAAGTCCTTCAATTAGACTTTTATCAAGTTCTTTGATATGATATCTAGCATGTTCAAAATCTTTATTTTTAAAATCATTTTCTAATTTTTCAAAATGCAGTTCTATTTGTTTTTTGTAACTTTCAATTGCTTTTTCTATTTTTTTCTTTTTTCCCATTTTTCAATAAGTTAATTTTTTCAATAAGTTGTTTTGCTTTTAAGACAAGTTGTTCTGAATCTTTAATTGAAGAATTGTTTTTTGATTGTGAGTTGTTTTTTATTCTAAGATAAGCATTGTATAATTGTTCATTATCTATAAGTTTTAGAAAATCTTTTTTATTGCATGTTTTATTTGTTTTAAGACAATCTATGAGATAGAGTTCTCTTAATCTTAAGACAAGAGAGTAAATAGTTCCGTCTTCAATTTTTTCATTTAGTTCTTTGTTTAAGTCCAGTATTTCTTCATTAAACTTAATTAATGAACTAATTTCATTTAAGTATTTTTTAATGGAAATTTCAAGTGCAGAGGTTTTATAGTCTTTTATAAAATTTTTGTTTATTAGTGTTTTTGCTTCTTTTACCATTGATAGCAGATATAAACTTTTAGAAATTTTTTCTTTGAATCTTTTTTTTGAGATAAGAGTTATTTCATAGTTTCCTGTTTTTATTTGTTTGTCAATATTTTCTGTTATAACTAATAAATCAATATCACTTTTTTCTGTTTCTTCTCCTCGTGCATAACTTCCAACTAAGTAAATTCCAATTGTTTCTTCTAAAAGTTCTTTTTGCTGAAGAATTTCTATTGTATCTTGGATAATTGAGGTCTCAACTAACTGGACTCTTACTTTTTTATTTTTCCAGGTATTTGGAAGTATAACTCCTGAAGAGTTTCCAAATTTTATTGTTTGTTTTATTATTTCTTGTTTCATTTTTGTTTATACATGTATATACATGTTTTTAAGTGTTTTGGTTTTGTTAAGGAGAGTCTTTGATTGAGGAAAATTTAATTAAATTAAAAGTTTCGAAATATATAAATATAGGATAGATTTAATTTTATTATGCATAATATACTTCAGCTTAAGATTTATTTAAAAGAAAAACCAGAGATATGGAGAAGATTTTTAGTAAGTGATTTTTGGAGTTTTCATAGACTACATAGAATTATTCAAGAAGTGATGGGATGGGAGAATTATCATTTGTATTATTTTGAAGTTGGTAAAACACATATTGAACCTCCTTGTGATGATTATTATCCAAGTGATGAAGGTGATAAAAATGCTAAAACAACTAGGATTTTTGAGTTTATTGAGGAGAAAGGTCAGAAGTTTAAGTATGAATATGATTTTGGTGATGGTTGGGAACATAAGATTATTGTCGAAAAGATATCACCTGAAGATGAGTATTGTCTTAATTTTGTTGTAAAATGTCTTAAAGGAGAGAAAGCTTGTCCTCCTGAGGATTGCGGAGGGGTTGGTAGTTATGAAGAAAAATTAAATATTCAGAAAAATAAAAAACATCCAAGATACAAGGAACTTATAATAAATTGGTTAGGAGAAGATTTTGATTCTGAAAAATTTAATATTAATGAAGTTAATAAAAAGTTAGAGAAGATATGAAGAAGGAGAATAAAAATGAAAAAGACACTTAAAGAACGTTACAAAGAATTAAAAGAGTTTTCATTAAAAGTGAAAAGATTAGCTAGAGGTACAGGTAGAAGTATGAAAATTGATTTAAATGATTTTGAACAGTTTTTTGTTAGATATAATATTACTTTGGAGAGTTTGGATGATGAGTTAAAGAATTTAGAGAATGAAGAGCAAAAGGATATTAAAGAGGGTAATGAAAAGTTGGAGAAGGTATGATAGAGAGGGTTGAGATTAAAATAAAATTTTCATCAATCTGTTTATAAAAATTCTTCAGGAACTTTAAATTCTTTTTCAGAAAAAACAATTTCTTCACAATTAGATATGGCTCTTTTGCATAAATCCATCATTTTATTATATTGCTCTTCAACTTCTTTAAATTTAAATCTAGGGCTATATCTTGCTTCTTCTCGTTCATCTACTGTTGTCTTTTTTTCTTTTTCTTTGTAAACCATTATTCTTTTGATAAATTCATCATCATAATCAATTAATTGTTTATCTTTAACAAATTTTAAAAACAAGGCAGTACATCTTTGACTTCTGCTCTCAACTCCAAATTTAGATAAAATAGCTAATGCACAGTAATATAATACATAATACCATTCTTCGGGAATTTTATAATCAGAGCCTTCTTGCTTGTATATTTCACAAAATCTTAATCCGTCTTTTGCTTTTCTTAAACTTAGAAAATCTCTTGCCTTTAGGTGAGGTTGGCAGAGATTTTCTAGCATCACAAAACCAAATACAAACTCATACGTTTAGGTGTGGGTTGAAAACTGAAGGTTTTGTGATATAATGTTGTGCATTTTCTACAGAGGGTTTAGTTATAATCAGACCTTTGTGCTTTTTTTCTTTTTTCTCATCTTTTGCAGCGCTCTCAAAACAATCTTTTACTCTTTCTTTAGTTTCCATGTCCTTTTAACTCCTTAATAAAATCAATAAATTTTTCATGTCCAAATAGCACAACTCCTTTTTTTATAGCATCTAAAAATGCCTTGTTTTTTTCTTTTAATTCTTGTTTTAATTCTTTTTTTGTAAAATTAATAGAATGTATTTTTTTATTTTGGGTTTGCTGAATTTTTAATGCAATATCTTTAATCTTGCCTATTTTGTTTACTTTTGCTACTCCAAGAATATCAATATCCTTTGCTTCTTTTGGAGATTTAAGAATACTTCCAAAAATTATTAAAAACTCAACTTCTCTTTCTAGTTTTTCAAAATCAAACAACCACTTTTTATATTTTAATGATTCTTCTGTAAGATAAAAAGCAAGTGCTTTTTCTGTAAGTTTGCTATTCCAATCTAATTCTATTGTATAAGTGTTTGTTTTTCCCAATCCAACTGAATTAAGAGTTATTAATTTATCATTTTCTAATTTTTTTAAAATTTTCCAAGCTCCTGTTCTAGTTATATTAATTTCATTAGCCAAGCTAGTTATAGTATGATTTGTTCTTAAATCTTTTAACAAGATTTTTACTATCTTATTCTTTGAATTTTCTGCTTTATTATTTGTTTCCATTTTGTTAATAGTTATTAACTTTTAGTTAATAGGTTATTTAAGTGTTTTGGTGATGAGATTTTTATACTCATTTATCTTAAATAAAACTCCTGAATCAGACTTTGTCATGATTCTTCTTTAATTAATCATTAAGTGCAAAATCTACTCAATAAGAAGTAATTCTAATTTTGATTTATAAGTCTATTAAAAATGATGATGTTAGTTAATTTAGTTAATTGTTTCTATGGAGAGATACTTTGAGAGGTGAGTTGAGGGTCGGGGTAAGTGGATAAGTCAGAAAGAGTGAGAGAGGTGGGCAGAGGACTTAATAATATTTTCATCAACTTTAGGTGAATACGATTGGTAGAGTTAGAAATATATATTTTAATATATATAAAATACAACATATAGTTCTAATCTCGAATTTATTTATAAAGATTTTTTGATGAGTGTAACTTATGAATTACGTAAAAAAGGGTTTCAAGAATAAATCTTGTTCAAGGTTGAATGATTGTGGTAATTATGCTTATGCTTTTATTTTAAATAGGTCAAGAATTTTATGTTCCTCTATTTCATCTATTTCATGTTCATCTAATTTATATTCATCTAATAAACTCGAGTTTATTAATAGAGTTAAAAATATTAGGTGTGAATTGATTGAAAGGAGGTTAAAGAAATAAGAAAAATGAAAAAAATGAAAAAATTGTTAAGTTTATTAACAATGGCTTTGTTGATAGTGTCAGTATTACCAATGGTAATTGGTGTTAGTATTGGTAGTGGTATTGGCGTTGATATTGTTACTGAAGACTTTGAACCTTTGGTTTGGCAATGTGGACACAGAGTTACTTTTGATGATTTTACAGAACCAGGAAGACTTGTAAATGAGCCTTTATGTGTTCAAGATTGTTATGATGCACATCCTGATTTAGAAGATATAGAAGTTAGAGATGAATGTATCCAACGTTGTCGTGAAGTACTACATGAAAGAACTCAAAATTATGCATTTGAGGGAGAGCAAATAAGTTGGCTTGTTCTTGTAATGGACAAAAACGGAGTAGAAAAGATTGAAGATGTTTTTGCTACTATAGGAAGTGATCAAGGTACAGGTAATGACATTGAAGTTAATTGTGATTATATTGGAGGTCTTGGTAATGATATAGGAGTTAAAGATTCTTGTAATGCTAGAATATTAGAAGAATCTGTTGAATGGAATGATGATTTAATGGCCTACTATATGTGCACATTAACAGTTGAAACACCATTAAGCATGTATGATGAACACTGGGTAACAGTAGAAGCTACTGATTTAGATGGTTTATCAGGTATAATGGCTGAAAATGAATACTGGTTTCTTAATCCTGAAATTGCCTTAAGTATTGTTGGTGATTTAGAATTTGAAGATGTTAGACCAGGAACAAGTTCTTATTCAGAAACTTTATTAGTTGGAAATGATGCTGATGATGGTTCAGGAGTTTTACTTGATATGTTTATATCAGGAACAGACTTTTATGATTCTGATATAAGTGGTGCTATGTGTCCAACTACAAATAGATTAGGTTTGAATAGATTTAGATATCATGCAACTCTTGGTTCTTATTCAACAAATTTTGATGATAGAGCTGATGAAGAAGGGTATGTTGGAATAAATTATGGTATTGGATTTAATGATCCTAATCCATTTTATGGTAGCCATGAGATACTTCAATCTGATGTAAGCGCGGAAGGATTTTATGCTGGAAACATATTATCACCTGGTGCTGAAATGGCATTAACATTTAGACTAGACTTACCAGAGCCATGTAATGGAGACTTTGACACAGGAAGTTTATTCTTCTGGGGAGAAGCAATTTAAAAATTGTTAAATTTTTGTTTTTAATTTTTATTTATTTTTAACCCATGGGAAAGAGAAGGTGATTTTTATATTTGGGATTATAATGGATAAATGCTCAATAGCCTGCTTTGCAAGGCTATTTCGCAATATATTGTTAAGGTTAATAAGATAAATGATTTGGAGATGTGAGGGGGAAGTTTCTTTAAGCAGTCACCCTTTCTTGAGATTCATATCTCATCATCACAAAAGAGTATGCTATCCTAACTTGTGGTAAATCTCCCCATTCTTTAACAGGTATTTTTGCCATAGATTCAAAATAAGGTCTTGCTAAATCTTCAAACTCTTGTTTAGTGAATCTTGATGTGATATCTTCTATTTCTACTGGGCTGTTATGGGTTTGAGTATTTCTAAAAGATCCATCAGCAATACTAAATTCATATAACATTCGCATAGCTATTGGAAAAGATTTTTGAATCATTTGTTTAGTTAAATTCATAAGTACTAAGGTGCTTTTATCTTTATTAATTTTTAGATATTAATAATTCAAAGATAAATGATTTGGAGATGTGAGTGGAGATTTGAAGAGAATTAAAAAATAAAAAGATTGATACTATAATTGATAACTAAAACCTCACTCTCAAAACATACTTTCAACCTCAATAAACTTAATAAAAGGAAATAAATAAAAAACAATAGATAAAAAAGGTAAATAAAATAAAAAGAATGGATAAATCAGATATAATAAATATGATTAAAAAAAATATAAAGAGAAAATTAATTCTAAGTATGATTATGATTTTAGTTGTGGTTATGTGTGTTTCTTTTGTTAGTGCTGAATTTTGGCTTTGTATGGGAAAAGGAGAAAGAATAGATTATTGCAGTAATTATAAACCATCTTGGACTTGTCCTTATGATAATGGTTGTGAAAAATGTATGTCAGTGTATAGGGAGAGTGAAAATTGTTATGTTCATGGATCGTGGAATAAATGTAATAGAGTAGATAAAGAATGTTCTTTTGGAAGCAATACAACAATTGACCAAACACCTCCAATCCTAACTGTAAACTCTCCAAATAATGGGGATGTTTTTAGTTCAAGAAAAGTTTTATTTGATTTATTTGTTGATGAGTATTCTTCAATCTATTATATAGATAATATTAATGGAAGAGGGAGATGGAGAAGAATATGTAGTAATTGTATTGGTTCTTATTCAAAGAGTTTAAGTTTTAAAGATGGATTAAATGATATTACTATTAAAGCTAAGGATGGGGCTGGAAATCCTGTTGAGGTTGATAGGGAGTTTTATGTTGATTCTAAAAAACCAAAAATAAGAAAAACATATCCTAAAAATGGATTTGCAAATGGTATTTTTGAAGTTGAGTTTGATGAGGAAAATCCTAGGAGTTTGGTTTTGTATTATGGAGATTGTGAAGGGGGAGGTTGTGTTGGGATGAGAGAAGTTGTATTTGATAAACAAGATATTGAAAATGAAGATAATTGTGAATTGATTAAAAAGAAATATTATTGTGAGATTGAAGTTGATTTAGATGAGTATAATGAAAAGGAAATTGAGTATTGGTTTGAATTAAGTGATGTTGCTGATACTAAAGTTGAATCAAAACATGTTTGGCTTGAGGTTGATAGTTCAGATCCTGTTATTATTAATGATGGGAAGTTTTGGGAGCAGGGTGAAGGAAGATATGCTAAGTATGTTTATTTTAATATTGAAATAGATGAGCCTAATTTTGATGAGGTTAGTTATTTTTATATTGATAGTCGTGGTAGAATGAGAGAGAAGAGATTGTGCAGTAGGTTGAAAAATGGAATTTGTTCTGCTAAAAAAAGTTTTAGAAATGGAGAAGAGCTGTTAAATATCCAAGTAACTGATGAAGCTGGTAATTATGCTATTGGAGAGATTGGGTTAGTGGTGGAATATTGATAGTTTCCTGTTATTCATAAATTCACACTTTTATCTAATGCTTAGTTAAAAAAAATTTTCAGATAAAAGTGCTTGCCATACAGGTTTAATAATTATTTTTTTATTGTTTATAGTTAGTTCGTCATCTTGATTGTAAGTTAAGATAAATCCTTTTTTTAGTTTAAATTTATTCATAGCTTCTATTAAACCATTTATTTCTCTATTTTTATTTTTCTCATTTAAATCATAACAAACCTGAACTGCTGTTTTTATTTTTGTTTTGTCTCTCAAAACAAAATCACATTCTCCTTTTTCTGAAAAATAATAAATTTCTTTTTCTTTTCTTTTTAATTCAAGAAAGACCAGATTTTCTAATATCCTTCCTTTATCTTCTGAAAATCTAAATCCAACTTCATTTACAAACCCATTATCAATACAATAAATTTTTCTTGGATTTTGAATTTGCTTCTTTATTGAAAAATCATATTTACTTATAAAAAAGAACAAAAAAGCTTTTTCAAAAGTATCTAAGATTGATTTTAATGTTAAGAGATTTTTTATTTGAATCATTTTTGATAATTTTCTTATACTTAATTCATTAGAAACATTTGATAATAAAAAAACAGATATTTCTTTAATTGGTTTTTCCAAATTTTGATTAAATCTTTTTATTATATCTCTGTAAAGTATATTTTCATAGTTTTCCTTCAAAAGGCGTTTATCATTTTCAACAATAGCTTTTGGAATCCCTCCAAATGAAATATATTCTGAAAATGCTTGCCTTAGTTTTGACTGAACATTAAGATCAACTTCCCAGTTTTTAGTTTCTATTCTTCTAGTTATAAGAAATTCTCTAAAACTAAATGGATGTAAACTTATATTTATAGACCTTCCTGTTAAAATTGTGGATATTTCTTTGCTTAATAATTTTGAATTTGAGCCTGTTATAAAAATAGGATGTTTTTCTTTTATTCTATCTATCCATTTTTCCCAACCATTTGTCTCTTGAATTTCATCTAAAAATAAGTGGCATTTCTCATTATAATCCTGTTCATTTAAAAAATCCATTATTTTCTGGAAATCCTCTACTGAAAAATCAATTAATCTTTCGTCATTAAAATTTATATAAAGATAATCTTTTTGTTTTAATTTTAGGTGGTTTTTCATAATATATAATAAAGTTGATTTTCCACATCTTCTTACTCCAGTTATTATAATTGGAAGTTTGAGTTTGAGAAATGATAAAATTTTATCTTTTATTTCTCTATCAATTATTTCTCTATTTTCCTGAAATTCTTTTTGTTGTTCAAACAATACATAATTCAAATTTTCGCGTTTCATTATTAGATTAAAAAAAAGGAATATTTAAACCTTTCGAAAGTGTTACAAAAATTGTATCAGTTATATCATAAAGTGTTACAAAAATTGTATCAGTTATTTAAAGGGATTATTAGAAATAAAAATAATTGATAATGCAGGGAATCTTGATGTTGAAGAAATTGGGTTGGTGGTTGAGTTGAAATAATTTTTTTGTTTTTTGTTAGAGATAGGGGTGTTTTTCATTTAGTTTAGTAGTAACTTAGATTTATATAAAGGAAATGATTTTATTTAATATGGGAATATTAGTTGAAGAAGTAAAACCTGGACTTCAGAGAATTCTTGAAGAAGGTTTTGTTGATACTGGGAGGAGATTTTCATATCTTTATATGTTAGAAAGAGGTAATGACGCAATACTTTATGATCCTAAAAAAGATAAGGTTGATTTGAGATATAGGGTAGGAGAGGATGGTAGAGCGAGGTTGGTTTTTTAACTTACTTAATTTCATCTGAAAAAAGTAGTGAATAAGGTTTATAAAAAGGAGATGATATTATGTAAAATGAAAAAAAAAGAAATTATGACGCCATTTTTGAAAGCTTTGGGTGATACACCGAAATTAAGAGTTTTAGATTTTTTAATAGATAATGATCTTTTTGATTATAATCTTACTGAGATTGCAAGAGAGTCTAATGTTAGTTATAATTCTTTGATTTCTTTTTTTGATAAATTTATTAAAAATGGAATTGTTGTTAGAACTCGAAAGCAAGGAAAATCAGACCTTTACAAGTTGAATACTGATAATTTATTTGTGAAGCATCTTGTAAGATTAGATGTTGAGTTGACTGTTGGACCTTTGTTAGCAGAGAGTAAGTCAGAGTTGTCTTCTGGGTTGTTAAATAAGGAGATTGTTGTTTAATTATTCATCAACTTTTTTTCATCTGAAAAAAGTAGTGAATATCCCTTGTAGGTATTATAAATTTTAGCTAAATATTTTTATGATTGAAGAAATATTTTTCTTAAACAGAAAAACTTCCAAGACTCTTTCTAGGAGAAAAAGTTGGTCCTTTTCTCCTAAGCCCTATTTCTTCTTCATGGTATTTGTTTAATACAGGAACATATCCTAACTCTCTTAAAGCTCTATACAATTCTGGTCTTTGTTTTACTTTTCTTAAAATATCATGTGAACCCATACCTATATTATTATGGCTATCTGTCATCTCAGCGATAAATCTTGCTCTTGTTTCTACAGATAAACCCTCACAATCATAAAAAACTTGTTCAAAGTTTTTTGCTGTTTCTTGAGATACTGAAGAAGGTCTTCCAGCTAAAGCTCCTTCAAATTGATCACTAGGAAAAAGTTCTTTTAGAGCTTTTTTTTCATCAGAAGTTAAACCAAAGCTATCTAGGTCTGAAAATACAATCTCACATAAATAAGGAGGACATTCTGGTGCTGACATAATAAATAGATATTTTGATGGTTTATAAATCTTTTTTTATATTTTCATCTGCCTTAAGTAGTAAACAAGATTTATAAAACAGAGAAGATATTTTATATTATATGTTTTAAAAAACATGTTATTGAAAGGGGGTGATAAAATGAAAAGACTTTTAAAAAAGAAGATTAATCTTTTTGGTAAAGAAGTTTCTGTGATGTTGATTGGTTTGTTGGCAGTTGTGATGGTGAGTGCGGCGTTGATACCTTACTTTGGTAGGATTATTGGAACTGTAGATGTAACTCAAGGATTAACATTAGACGGACAAAACTGGAATCATGAATTCACACAGTATTTTGATACTCTTACATCGTTAGAAGAAAAAAATGTTTCTTCTGAAAATCATGAGTTGAAAAATGGTGCAGATGTGGATGCTGTAGTTAGGTTAGTAACAACTTGTGATGAAGGAGAATCAAGCAATGATGGATGTGAGAATGTTGTAACAACTCCAGTATTTAAGTTAAGTATACCTGTTGCTACTGTTGCTAATTCAGTTCAAGATAGAGTTGTTGCAAATGCTAATGTTGAAGTTAACGACATATCTACATTGAGTTTTGACTATATGTTGACTACTACTACAACCAAATACTCCCCTTACTTTGTATTGGCATTTGATACAGATGAGGATGATGTAGCAGATAAATGGGCTGTTAGTTTACAAGATACAGCAGATACAGCAAACACGTGGAAGACACATGGTAATGGTTTGGTGTATCATAATGTAGGGACTTGCACACAATCAAATCTATGTGATTTGACAAAACTTAAAACTCAATTAGTGAATGCTAATCTATTGCAAGTAAAAGTAATGATTGGTTATTGGGGAGATACAACTGCAACAACAGCATTAGTTAAGAACATTGAAATAAATGGAAATGATGTGGTTGATAATGGATTGATTATCAGACATTATGATGATGCAGACCCAGATGATAATACAAACGGAGATGTAATTGTAGATTTTGCAATAGAAACCTATTTCCCAATGGGAATGATACCAGATACATACACGCTAACAACAGAAGTTCAACCAGTAACTCCATAATTTTATTTTTTATTTTATCCTATTTATTTTTTAAGGATAGAGAACAAGAGGAAATTAAAACCCCCTTAAGCGAGGGTATTTCATAATCATATAATAAATATAGGGGTAAAGATATAATGAAAAAAAGAGTAGTAAGTATGTTTATTTTAATATTATTAATTGGAATTGTATCTGCTGGTTTGATTGAATATTATGGTAGGATTACTGGAACTGTTGAAGTTAGTGGACCTGTGTTTTATGCAATAGGAGAAAAATATGAGGGTACCGAAAAATGGATTTTTTCTTTAAATGAATATTATGGAGATTCAATAAGCACTTCTTTTACAACTTCAAATAAATGGCTTGTAACTGAATCTTTAGGAGTAACTTCTTTTTATGCTGCAGATTATAATATATATCTCGATATAAAAGCGAATCAAGAAGATACTATAAAAGTAGAATTATGGATAGTTGAAGAAGATTTTGATAAAAAGGGAGAATCGATATGCTCTTCTGAAAAAACAATTAATGAAAGAGATGTTTATGAAATATTGTGTCCTAGTATTTCTTTAGTAGGCATTAATCCATCAGATAGGATAGCATTAATATTATATGATGCTGATAGTTCTGGAACAAAATATGATGTTTACATTCAAGGAAATACTAAAATTGAGGTCTCACCTGCAACATGACCCCAAAAATATTAATAATCATCATTGGAATTTTATTAGTCTTACCTCTCTCACTATCTCAAGGCGAAATTATTAATCTTGCAGTCAATCAACCCCTCCCAGACTTCATAGCAGGAGAAACAGTAACAACTGTTTTTGATTTTGATTATCCTGATATTAGTGGATTATATCCATATCAAAAGGATAATGCTGCATTAATCTTGTTGGTTAATATAACTTCAAATGATTCTAATTATCCTGTATGGAAAGGTGACTTTGAAATAGATGGTGTGATGAATGAAATAAATGAGTTTGAATGTGTTGAAGATAGTTTTAGTTTTTCGGGTTGTGGAAATTTTGAATCATTTAATATATCAAATGGAACATATTATTGCACTGATGAGAATTATTTAGAAATGAGTCTAAATTCAAATAACAGGATAAATCTTAGTGTAAGTTCACATCCTGCATTATGGCCTGGAAAATATTATTTTAGCATTGGTCTTTATTATATTGATATAAATAAAACTGATTTGTTTGTTAGTCCTTCAATCCCAAATGGTTTAAATGGATGGTATATTTCTGCTCCAAATTTTACATTAGTCCGTGCTGACAATGCAAGTATTTATTATAGATGGGATTCAACAGGACCTTTATTATATACAAGTCCTTTTGGATTAGAAAATATTCCAAATATTCCACCAAATGATAGTGCAGGAATTTTAGAATTAAATTATTGGAGTGATGTATGTGGTGGTGAGCCAGAGCAAAACAGAACTTTTTATGTTGATTTAAAAAATCCTATTATTAATGATTTAATTCCTGCAAACAACAGTATTGTTTATTCTTCTCAAAAACCTCTTATCTCTGCTTATTTAGATGATGTTTATCAGAGCAATTCTGGAATAAATAAAAATAGTGTTAGGATGACTTTAGATGGGCTGATTGTTAATCCTTCAATTCTTGATGTTGATTCAATCGATGCTATTATTAATTATTTTCCTTCATGGTATTTATCAGAAGGACAGCATAATGTTTCTGTTTATGTTGAAGATAATGCTGGAAGAAACAGCAGTTTAAACTGGTTCTTTTTTATTAATCTATCTGCTCCTCTATTTGATTTAACAATTTATTCCCCTTTTGAACCTATTTATGATTCTAGAAGAGTTCAGTTTAATATAACTACTTCTGATGATGTTGAGTTAATTGAATATATTAATTTAAATGACAGGCGTCCTCGTTGGCGTAGATTATGCAGAAATTGTGATGAGTATGGATTTTTTAGAAAGAAAACAAAGAGTTTAAATGAGGGTGAGAATAATGTTAGTTTTAGAGCTGAAGATGAGTTTGGTTTTGTTGTTGAAAAGAATATTTCATTTTTTATTGATTCTAAAAAACCTAGGATAAGAAAGATTCTGCCAAGAATAAATTCAGTTATTAATAGTTCTGAATTTTACATTAAATATACAGAGGATAATTTAGAAAATATAAATTTGTTTATTAATGGGATTAATATGACAAAAACAGATTGCGAAGCAGGAAAGAATAAGGAGTGTATTTTTAGTGATATTGATTTATCTACTTATGATGGACAGTGGATTGAATATTATTTTGAAGCTAGTGATATTGTTAGAAGTGTGCAGTCAAGAGTGGTTAGGGTTAAAGTTGATACTACTTCGCCTGTGTTGAATGTTAATATACCTGAAGATGGAGAGGTTTATGATAGAAGGGTTGTTTTTAATATAAGTGTTAGTGAGGATGTTAGGTTAGAATATTATGATGATTCTGTTGCTCGTCCTCGTTGGAGGAGATTATGCACTCGGTGTGATGAATATGGGTTTGATAGATTGAAGAGGAAAAGTTTTAAAAAAGGTTCTCATGATATTTTAATAAGTGCTATTGACAAAGCAGGGAATTCTGATGTTGAGGAAATTAGTTTTGATGTTGGATATTAAAAATTGAAAAATAAAGATTTAAATATATATGATTCTTTTTGGAGATATGAAAAATAAAACTAATAATAAAAATGAATTAAACAAATTAAAGCCAAAGATAATTGAGGTTTTGAAAAAATATAAAATAAAAAAAGCTGGGATATTTGGGAGTTTTGTTAGGGGAGAGCAGAAAAAAGGCAGTGATATTGATATCTTGGCAGAGATTCCAAAAGAAATAAATTTGTTTGGAATTGTTGGCATAAAATTAGAATTAGAAGACAAACTAGGAAAGAAAGTTGATTTAGTTCAATATAGATTAGTGAGACCTGAACTTAAAAAAATAATACTAAACGAAGAGGTTAAAATAATATGAAAAGAAAAGAGGACTTATTTTTAAAGGATATTTTAGAGAGTATTGCAAATATAGAAAAATTTGCAAAAGGTTTATCTAAAGAAAGATTCATGGAAGACAGAAAAACACAAAGTGCAATTATAAGAGAGTTGGAGATAATCGGAGAAGCTGTTAAGAATATTTCAAATGAAACAAGAGAGAAATACCCTGAAGTTGAATGGAGAAATATTGCAGGAGCAAGGGATATTTTTATTCATGGATATTTTCAAGTTGATTTTGAAAGAGTTTGGGATATAGTTAAGAATAATCTTCAGGATCTAAAAAAAGAAATATTGCAAATAAAAGAAGATTTAATTAAGGAATGAAGTTTTGATGTTAAATATTGAGAGAGATTTTGGGTTGAGTAAGTCACTCTTCAGGTATGCTTATTTCTAAAGGAAGTTTTTTATTAATTTTTTCTAACACTTCTTTTAATATTTGAACTCTCTTTTTAAAACTCAATATTCCAACTCCTTTGACATCATCTGTCTCTTCATCTTTTGTAATAAAAATACCAGGTTCAATTTCATTTGTATATTCTGTTTTAGGAGGTATTCCAAAAGTTACCTCTAAAAAATCTCCTGCTTCATCATAATAAATATCATAAGTTTCTTGTTCTTCCATTATTTTATCTCCCTATCAAAAAAAGCTGATATTACAAATCCCTTTCCATTTAAATATTTAACTATTATCTTAAGATATTTTTCTGAAACATTTCTATGTTTAAAATATTTATAATAATATCTAACATTGCTCTCTATTGCATAATCTGTTATTTTTAAAGGATTTTTTAATGCATTGATAATTTCTTCTTGATAACTTGCTACTTGAGGGTGTTTTTTATTTATATGGCTCCATTGCTTTTTAGTTAATCTTATCTTTCTATTAGTTTTATCTTTTATTTCAAAAATTATATCCATATTAATATACAGAATAGGGGGACTTAAAAATTTTTCTTAAGTAAGTTTTGATGTGGAGTATTGAGATGATTGAAACAGATTAGGTTATTGTTTATGAGAATAGGATGATTAAGAAGTTAAAGAGTTTTTAGTGAATTAATAAAAAGTATTAAATAAAATAGGTAATGCTTCTTCTAATTTCATTCCTTTAAGAGTTGGAACTTGTGATGTTCCTGGGAGTGGTGAAAGGCGAAGCCCATTATTCTCTGTATCTGTCACAGTTTCTAAATCTGTTGATGTTATTCTATATACTGTCCTTTTTCTCAAACGCTCATCAAAAGATACATATCCTCTTTTTATTCCTGGCCTTAGATGGTCTGAAGATACTTGTTCTACTCTTGAAATCTCAGGAAAAACTATTTCAACACCCCATTTTAAAAATACTGGTCTATTATAAATGCCTGAACAAACTCCTATTACTATTCCATTACTTTTAGAATCTCTATCTGAATAAACATCATTGTAAGATGCACCAGAGTTTTGAGGGGGTAGGTTTTTGCCCATTGATTCTTTTAATTCTCTTCGCACTAAATCCATAAATTCTTTATTTTCCATTTGTATTAAATCAGAACTCTTTTTCCTAATAATTAATTTTATAGATTTTTAGTGTTTTTAAGTTTTTGTATTATCAAATTTTTATAGAATGTTGTTTTAAAACAGGTTGGAGATGATGATTTGTGAGAATAGGATGATTAAGAAATTGAAGGGTTTTATAACCCAACCTCTGTTAGAGTACCATTAATAGCTTCTTCAAGACATCCTCTAATTAGTTTTATTTTATCTTTATTAATTGATTTTAAATCAGGACCTACAAATAACTCTTCATTATCTGTAGAATCTACAAATAATCCTCTGCTAAATTCAATAAGTAATGCATTACAACCTTCTTGAGGGTTTCCAAATTTTTGTGGAGGGCCATCGGTTCCATCAAAGGGGTAATCCAACCCAATTCCTCTATATATATTTTCAGATCTTAATTCAGGGTCATAATCCATTCCAATTTCTCCTGATTTATTTTTTGCTCTAAAAAATTTTTCTAAATATTTAATAAAACCATATTTAATATCAGGAGAACAAAAATCTCTTCCATCACCTACACAAATACCTGGTTCTTCTAACCCTAAATCAAAAGTATGACCATTAATTAAAAATACTCTGCCATGTTTCTGTTTTAACATTTCCATAGCTTTTCTTGTTTCATCATAAAATGGCTCATGATATTTTTCTAATAAATCTTTTTCTTCTTCCTTAGTTAAATCAGGTCCGAAGTATTTATCCTTTCCTGTTTTTTTATTGATTCTTTTAAAATTAACATCGACTTCAGGAATCCTATTTAAGTCAAGAGTATTTCTATGGACTCTAGATTTGATAATAATACCCCCAATTTCATATAAATCAAAAATATCTTCTGCCCCAACATCTATGTCATTTACTATATTTTTATCTGGTGTAAACATTCTTGGAAAATCTGAAGGAAGATGCAAACCACAATGAGGAATAGTTACAACAAATCTTGGATTCTTAGGGGTTTTTACTACCATATGTCCAAAATCTTCCACAATACCCAATTCAGTTTCTAATTTGCTATAGTTTAAATATTCTTCAAGACCAGTGCTGGTATTGTATGCTTTCATTATAATATTTAACTGCTCTACTATTTAAAAATTATTGTTATTGTGGGTATTGAAAATTTCTAGTAAGTGTTAAACTTTTGAGGTTTAGATTAACAATCCTTTTATTTATAAATTCCTTCCCTATCTCCTATATTCATTACATAAACAATTAATTCTTGGTCTTTAATTCTATAAACAATTCTGTAATTATCAAATCTTAATCTCCATAATCCTCTTAGATTTCCAGTTAAAGGTTTTCCAATTCTAGGATTATCTTTTAATTTTTCAATTTTTTCTAATATTTTTTTTTGAGAATCCTTAGATAAATTTTTTAAAAATCTTTTTGCAGGATTTCTAAAAATTATCTCATACATTTTAAAACCCCAACTCTTTTTTCAATTCTTCTAAAGAAGTTCCTTTTTCCCCTGTATTTTCTTCTTCTAATGCCTCTTTTATTCCTTTTATTAATTTAGGGTCTGAAAGTACCCCTATTGTTGCAATTAAACTTTCTTTATCAAGTTCATTAGGCGAGCAATTCATAATAAGTCTTTGAATAAGGGCATTATAACTTTCTCTATGATGTATTTTTAATTCATCTAATTTTTCTTTTAAATCTTCATTTATTTGTATTGTTGTTACCATAGCTAGATATAGGTAGCTATAGTATTTAAATATTTCTGTAGTGAATTTTTTATGTGATTTTTTAAAAGCAAGTGGGATGTGATAGTTTAAGAAAATAAGATAATTGAAAATTTAAAGGGTTTTGTGTTTTTAGTGAATTAAGAATAATTATTCTCTAAAAAGATATGCACCATCAACAAAAACCAAATAATCATCCATTTTAAAAGAACTAGTGACCCAGAGATCACTAGCGATCATGTTAGATATATTAATCTATGAAGGTATTTAAGATTTTCTATAATCTCAGTATCTCCGCACGGAAATTCTAAGTAACTTACCACTCAAAAATTAAAAGAAA
>CAYRKK010000004.1:0-30937 GCA_964424875.1 Candidatus Woesearchaeota archaeon | reverse complement strand
AAACTTAAAATAGCATCAGCTAAATCATTGTCTGCTTTTTCTAAAGCATTTTGAGCTTGCTCTTCAGAACACCCTGTTTTTTCTATTATTGTTTGAATATCTTCTTCTGTAGTGTCTTCTTCTGGTTCTTGTTCATCATCAGATTCTTTTTCTTGTTCTGAAATATCTCCTGAGATTTGGAAATTTTCCTGATCTTGCATTTTAATTTTTATTACAGAAGGGTTTGAGATTATTATATTTTTTTCATCTGTTTTTATGATTACTTGGTTGGCATCAATTTCTTCTTGAGCTATGCCCATTTGTTTCATCATTCCTTGCATTTTTTTTGGGTTTAATCCTGGGAACATTTTTAATTTATCTTGTAATATTTATTTAACCAATGGGCCAAAATATTTTTAAAACAGCTACAAATGTTACAATTAGAATTATAAATAAAACAACATGTGCAGGTGTTAGTTTAAGTATACTTTCATATTCTTCATTATAACGCATTAATCCTCCAAAACTTGAAGGCATGTGTATTCCTTGGTTTGCCATTTTGTGATAAGTAATTTCTAAAGTTTAAAGAAAAGAAGTGTTTTTAAAGGTTATTCTTTTTTAATAAATATAAAATGTCAGAGCAATATAATGCACAGGAAGTTGAGGAAAGAATAAGAAGTTTTTGGGATAAAGAGAAAATTTATAAGTTTGATAGTAAGAGTAAGAAAAAAGTTTTTAGTATTGATACTCCGCCTCCTACTGTAAGTGGAAAAATGCATATGGGTCATGCATTTGCAAATAGTCAACAGGATTTTATTGCAAGATACAAAAGGATGAGGGGTTTTAATGTTTTACAGCCTTTTGGAACAGATGATAATGGATTACCTACAAAACTTTTAATAGAGAGTTTAAAAAAAGTAGATTCTGCAAAAATGCCTAGAAAAAATTTTGTTAAATTAGTTTTAGAAACTCTTGAAAAAGAACTAAGACCTCAATATATTAAAGATTGGAAAAGATTAGGAATTAGTTGTGATTTTGATGTCTTTTATACTACTATTAATAATCATTGCCAGAGAATAAGTCAAAAATCATTTATTGATTTATATAAAAATGGAAGGCAATATAGAAAAGAAGCTGCTGCAATGTATTGTCCTAAATGTCAGACTGCAATTTCACAAGTTGAATGTGAAGATAAAGAAAAACAATCTTTTTTTAATGATGTTGTTTTTAAAGTTGATAATAAGGATTTAGTAATAGCTACAACAAGACCAGAATTACTTCCAGCATGTGTTGCGGTTTTTTATCATCCTGAAGATAAAAGATATAAAAAGTTAAAAGGAAAAAAAGCTAAAGTTCCTTTATTTGATTTTGAAGTTCCTATTTTAGAAGATGAAAAAGCAGATCCTGAAAAGGGGACTGGAATTGTAATGTGTTGTACATTTGGTGATTCTACAGATGCAGAATGGCAGAAAGCTCATAATCTTCCTATTAAAGAAGCTATTGATAAAAAAGGAAATATGACTGAAATAGCAGGAGAATATAAAGATATGAGTATAGAAGATGCTAGAGAAAAAATAATTAAAGATTTAAAAGAAAAGAAATTGCTTGTAAAACAAGAACCTATTACTCATTTAGTAAATGTTCATGAAAGATGTGGAACTGCTATAGAGTTTATTCATTCTAAACAATGGTTTGTAAAATATCTTGATCTTAGGGATAAAATGTTAAAATGGGGAAAAGAACTTAATTGGTTTCCTCCTCATATGAGGAGTAGATATAATAATTGGGTTAAAGGATTACAATGGGATTGGTGTATTTCAAGACAATTACCTTATGGTATTCCTTTTCCTGTTTGGTATTGTAGTGAGTGTGATGAAGTGATAATTGCTGATGAAAAAAATCTTCCAGTAGATCCAATAGAAGATAAACCTCCTGTGAAAAAATGTCCTAAGTGTGGTTGTGAGAAATTTATTCCTGAAAAAGATATAATAAATACATGGGCTACAAGTTCTTTAACTCCCACAATTGTAAAGGAATTATTCAAGGGAACAAAGGTTTATGATTATCTTGTTAAAAATCCAATGGATTTAAGACCTCAAGGGCCTGACATTATAACTTTTTGGTTGTTTAATACAGTTGTTAAAAGTCAATTGCATTTTAATATGAATCCTTGGAAAGATTGTTTTATTAATGGTTGGATGTTGGATTCAAAAGGAAAGAAAATGTCTAAATCTAAGGGAAATATTATAGAACCTCAAGAGATGATTAAAAAATATTCTGCAGATGCTTTAAGATTTATGTCGGCTAGTTCTAAACTTGGTGAAGATTTGCCTTTTCCTGAAAAAGATGTAATAACTGGAAAAAAATTTATAACTAAACTCTGGAATGCTTCAAGATTTGTTTTTATGAATTTAAAAGGTTATGATGGGAAGAAAGCTAGAAAGCTGGAGAAAATTGATGAATTATTTTTAAAAAAGTTAAACAATCTTGTTGGATTATGTACTGAAAGTTTTGAGGGTTATGGGTTTTCAAGATCAAAATTAGAAACTGAAAAGTTTTTCTGGCATATGTTTTGTGATAATTATTTAGAGATTGTTAAGAAGAGGATTTATAATGAAACTGGGGAGAGAAAATTGTCTGCTCAGTATACTTTGTATAAAAGTTTGTTAGTTATATTAAAATTAATCGCTCCTATAATGCCTTTTGTGACAGAAGAGATTTATCAGATGTATTATAAAAAGTTTGAGAAAATTAAAAGTATTCATATTTGTGAGTGGCCAAAGATTGAGGATTGTATGGAATCGTATGAGAACCTAGGTTTTCCTAATAAGTCACCCCTCCTTAAGGAGGGTCACCCTACCTTAGATAGTGAGAAGTTTGATTTGTTTTTAGATATCTTAAGTCGTGTGCGGCAGGCTAAGAGTGATGCAAAGAAGTCAATGAAAGCTGAGATAAAATTAAGTTTACCTAGTAAAGACTTGGATAAATTAGGAGAGATGATTAAAGATTTAAAAGATGTTGTTAATGCTAAGGAGATAAAAGAAGGGAAGTTTAGGGTTGAATTTGTGTAAATTTATTTTTTTAATCTTCTAATTTTTTTAGGTTTCTTATTTATCATTGAAGTTGCAAATTTCATTAGCGAAAATAAAAAAGCACCAATAGTTCCTAAAATTAAATTAAGCATTGTATCTGTTATTCTATCGTGGACAACAATTAATCTGTCTATTGGAACATTTTCAAATAAGATTCTTTCTCCTAAAAAAACTCCTTGTAGTTTTAAATTAAAAAGAGTATCTAAAATAAATTCAACAATTTCTTCAAAAGTAATAAGTGTTATTATTATTGTAAATGTAAAAAATACTTTTGTCTTAAAATCTATATCTAATTTGTTGATTAAATAGAAAATAAGAAAAGAGCCTAAGAAAGGAAAGAAAAAGTGAAGGGTTTTATCATAATATGGATAAATAAAATATACTGGGCTAAGTAAAATTCCTGCTGTTGCCATGAAAAATAAAATAAAATAATGATGTTTTTTAAATTCAAGTGAGAAAATTTTATCAGCTAGATAGAATAATGTAAGAGTTAAAATATAAACTACAGCCCCTGTAAAATGATCAGTATCTTTAAAATAATATAAGATGTATAAAAAGATTATTACTACAATTGTAAAAAATAATATCACTCTTTTTTTCATTATATTAAAAGGATTTTTTTATTTAAAAATCCTTTGTAAAAATGGGTAAAAAAATAAAGGGTTAAAGATAACCCTAACAGTTAGAAAATTTTTTCCCCCAAAGACTTATTATAAATAACATCAATAAGTATATAAATCTTTTATCTAAAAATGATTAGGTTTGTTTCTCGGCGTGGGCGTTTCTACATTTTTAGAAACAATTAAAAACACTTTCAACTAGTTTTTAATATGGATGAAGAACAAAAGTCAGAACTTGGAGAATTTGTTGAAAGAATGAAAAGTTATAAAGCAAGGCATACAGAACTTATAACAGTTTTAGTTCCTGCTGGTTTTGATATTAACTTGATTACAAAACAATTGGAAAGTGAGAAATCAACTGCTGCAAATATTAAATCAACAGGTACTAGGAAGAATGTTCAAGAGGCGTTAGAAAGTTTGGTTAGAATTTGCAAGGGAATGAGGCAAGCACCTAAAAATGGTGTTGCTCTTTTTGCTGGAAATGTTTCAACTGTTGAGGGGCAGGATGATTTTATTGTTGAAAATTTTGAACCTCCTGAAGAGTTGGGTGTTAGACTTTATCGTTGTGACCAGACTTTTGTTTTAGATCCTTTTGATGAAATGCTTGAGGTAAAAGAGGTTTATGGTTTAATTGTTATTGAAAGAAATGAAGCTTCAATAGGATTGTTGATTGGAAAGAAAATAAAAGTTTTGCATAGATTTGATAGTTATATTCCCGGGAAGACGAATAAAGGTGGGCAGAGTGCAGCACGTTATGCTCGTATAAGGGATAATCTTGCAAAAGAGTTTTTTAGAAAAATTGCAGATGTTATAAAAGATGAATTTTTTGCATTAAAGAATTTAAAAGGGATTTTAGTTGGAGGGCCTGGTCCAACAAAAGAGGATTTTTTAAAAGAAGGGCAATTAGTTACTGGACTTAAAGAAAAAGTTTTAGGTGTTAAGGATATTGGTTATGCTGATGAACATGGTTTAGAGTTATTGGTTGAAACTTCAGGGGATATTTTGCAAGAACAAGAAATTATTTATGAAAAAAAAATCTTAGAGAAATTTTTTAATATGTTAGGTAAACAAAGAGATAAAACAGCTTATGGTGAAAAAGATGTTAAAAAAGCTCTGAATTATGGTGCTGTTGATACTTTGTTTTTGAGCAGGAGGTTAAAGAAGAAGGAGATTAAGGAATTTGAAAAAAAAGCTCAAGAAACATCTGTTAAAATTGAGATGATTTCAAATGATACTGAAGAAGGTGTTCAGTTTTGGAATTTAGGAGGAGTTGGAGCTATACTTAGGTTTAAGATTGGTTAAAATATTAGTTAATTAAAATGTTTCAGAAACAACAAGAACAAAGGAATTCTCAAGAAATAGCTAAGAGATTAATAGCTCTTTCTGAAAAACATAAAAAACTTAGGCTTGAAGTTCAAGTACTTAAAGAATCTCCAACCTCTGACGTAGAAGATATTACTGTACTTGAAAAATATGTGGATAAGGTGATAAGGGAAGATGGTAAAATACAGGAGGAATATTCAAATCCTTTGCATCCTTATTGGGAGTATAAATGTGCTCAATATGGAATTGATACTTTTAATTTAAGATTACTTTGCCCAGAACAATTTCTCCCATTTTTCACTGAAACTTATTTAGGATGTTTTTGCACAAAGTATAAAACATATATGTTGGATGTTTGGAATAATTCTAAAGAGATTACAACTTTTATTGAACAAGCTAATAGGATTGGACACCCGTTTGAACTCGTATTTGTCCCAGAAGGGCAAGAGGATATTGTTGAGCAAATATCAAAAGTTATACAAAAACCAAAAATAGTAATTTGGATTAATTCTTTTATTCAGAATCCTTCAACAGAAGAAAGAAAAGATTTTTTTAGAAATAAAATGAGGGTAAATGCTCTTGGCAGGGAAGATTTAAGAGCACTTTATTTTCCACCTCAAAGAGAAGCTGGCTTAAGGGACTCCCTAACTGGATTTGATATGTGGATGGATTTAGTTTGCACAAACAATCTTGTAAAAATTAATTATCAAGATGAAAGGTATTACCCTTCTTATAGATTTGTTGCAACAAGAGGGTTATCCTAAAAATCCTCATCTTAACTATCTCTTTTCTATAAGTCCTACAATCGATTTAGCAATTTTATCAGGATTATGCCTTAGTGAATCTTTTTTCTCCCATAAAAGTTTTTTTTCTTGAATATCATCTAAAAGATTTTTTGTTATTATTTTCATATTATCCATTTTATAGTTTTTATTATAAAGTAGTAACAAACAAAAGGTTTTTAAAGTTTGAATTATTGTTATTGTTATGAGAACAAGTAGAAGAAGTTTTTTGAAAGCAGGTTTAGCTTTTTTAGCTGGAGCTGGTTTAGGAGGATGTTCTGGAAGAAGAGATTCTGGTGTTGAAACTTCTGGTGTTGAAGCAATGATTAAAAGTTTTCCTGAAGAGATTCCTGGTGCAAGTAGGGTTGTTAAATATCCTGTTAAAGGAGCAAAAACGTGTGTTGTTCATATTAGGCAAGAGCATTTAGTGGGTTTTAATCCTAATAGTTACGTAGATGGGGCACATGGTTTTCATATTAATAGTCAAGAAGAATTAGAAAGAGTAAATTATTATCAAGAACAAATTTATAAAATTTTAAAATATTTAAAAGATAAAGAAATAACAAGTTCAGTTTATATTGAAGGAATGACTCCTGAAATATGGGATAGGATAAATAGGGAAGGACTTTTAGAAAAGATTTTATATCCTATTAATGAAGAGCTTGAAGATAAATTGTGTGATTTTGAACAGAAATTAAGTCAGGAAATAATTTGGGATGTTCCTAAAGGAAGTAGTGCTGATGAAGTTAGAAAAGGTTATTTGAATAGAAAGAATCAATTAGAAAAAGAATATGAAGCGTTTAGAGAAAAATATAAATTTGCAGGAGGAGGTGCATTGAGACTTGTTTATGGAGGAGAATTATCTATTGCTGGATTTGAAGATGCTAATGTTCTAGATAGTGCTTATAGGGAATTAGATGAAACTGGAAGAGTAGGTAAGATTGGTTTAGATGGTAGGGAAGATTCTTTATTAGAATCTATTGGAAAAAGTGGAGAAGAATTTGCTTTTGTAGTTTTAGGCGGGCAACATGCATTTGGAGGAAAAAAATCTTGTGGACTTGATTATAGTTTAAAAGGAAGAATGTCTTATAAGGATAATCTTTATGAATGGAATAGAAATAATCCAGATAATAATTTAGCATTAATTGAAATAACTCCTGAAAGATATGAAGAGTTTTAATTTTATATAGTATTATCTCCTAAAAGATTAATCAAAACTTCTGCAATTTTATCAGGATTATGCCTTAGTAAATCTTTTTTCTCCCATAAAAGTTTTTTCTCTTGAATATCATCTAAAAGATTTTTTGTTATTATTTTCATATTTGGATATAATTTTTTTATATTATCAAGGTCATTTTCAACAAGATAAGCATTTTCTTGTTTATATGATTGTAATAAGTTTCCATCTGGTTTTTGAGTGTTGAGTATGATGTATTCAATATCTTCCTTTAGATATTTTATGATTTGTTTAATATGGTCAGAAGCTTTGTAATTATGTGTTTGAGATGGCTGGGTCATAATATTACAAATGTAAATTTTTTTTGCTTTAGATTTGTTAATTGCTTCTGGAATTTCTTGGACTAAAAGATTTGATATAATGCTGGTGAACAAACTTCCTGGGCAAATTATAATTAAATCAGATTCTTGGATTTGTTTTATTGCTTCAGGATTTGCTTTTGCTTCTGGTTTTAAAAAAACTTTTTTTATTTTAGGCCTCAAATGAACATATTTATTATCTCTTTCTATAATATTATCTTCTTGTTCAATTAGATTATTGTCTTGTAATTCAGCACAAATATGTGCATTATCAAAAGTTGAAGCAAGGACTTTTCCTTTTAATTTTAGAATTTTAGAAGTTTCTTCAATTGCTTTTTCAAAACTTCCTGTTAGTTTTGTTAAAGCTGCTATTAAAAGATTGCCAAAACTATGTCCTTCAAATAAGCCATTGTCAAATCTGTATTGGAATAAATCGCACATTAGTTTTTCTGAGTTTGACAATGCAATTAAGCAGTTTCGAATATCCCCTGGGGGAAGAAGGTTAAGTTCTTTTCTTAGCCTTCCTGAGCTTCTTCCTGAATCTGTTACTGTTGTAATTGTAACTAAATCATCTGTATATTTTCTTAATCCTTCGAGGATTGTTGGAACTCCTGTTCCTCCACCAATTGTTATTATTTTAAGTTTTTTTTTAAAATTATTAAGATTATCAAGAATTTGAATTATTTCAGTTAGATTATTAATTGTGAAATCTGGTTTTTCTGAGGGCTCTTGGGGTTGAACAGAGCTATAAATTCCTTTTAATAATCTTATTGTTTTTATTCCTACTTCATTTCCTGCTTTTATTTCTTTATCTAATCTATCTCCAACAACTATAATTTCATTAGAAGTTAGATTTAAGAGAGACATTGTTTGAAGAAAGCTTTGATTTTTTTTAGTTCCTGGTTCTACTGTAAAAATATAGTTAAAGAATTCTTTTATTCCTAATAAGTCTATTTTTTTATTTTGCTGTTTTGAAATTCCTTCTGTTATTAGGATTAATTTATAGTTTTGTTTTAGTTTTTTTAAAACTTCTTTAGCTTCTGGATAGGTATCTATTTTATCAAATTTAGAAGTGATATAAGTTTGCATTCCTATTTTTGCAATTTCATTATCATAACAATCAAAGTATTTTATTAATTCTTTAAATCTATTAGAAGTATGGGTTTTAGGAGTTATTTCTTTTAGTATATTCATTGCTTGTTCAATGGAACATTTTAATCCTTTTTCAATCATGACTTTAATGCTTTGTTCTCTTGCTAGGTCTCTGATTTGTTCTTGGTCAAATAAGGTGTCATCTAAATCAAAAATTATTGCTTTTATTTTACTCATTTATATAAATATTATTTTGATGTTTTATAAAGATTGTTGAGATAGGCTACAAAACCTTTAAATTCTATTTATTATTGTTTAATTTATGGAAGAAGGGGAAAAAGAGCAAGAAGTAAGGATAAATGTAAGTTCTGAAACTGTTAAAGAATTAGATGAAACTAAAGAAATTGAGAATATGAAGAAAATAGAAGCTGCTTTGTTTTTATCTGCTAGATTTTTAAATCTGCAAGAGTTAGTTTTATTGACTGATGTAAATCCTTTAATGCTTAAAGAGTTGATGGAGAAATTAATTGACAAATACAATGTGGAGAATTCAGCTATTGAAATTGTTATTAAAGAAAATATGTGGAAAATGGATGTGGGTAAGGAATATGTTGGAATGGTTAATAAGCTTGCTACTGGAAGTTCTGAATTTTCAAAAACAGAGCAAGAGACTTTAGCTATTATAGCTTATAAACAACCGGTTAAGCAGTCTGTTATAATTAATATCAGGGGAAACAAAGCTTATGACCATGTTAAGAGATTTATTGAAGTAGGATTAGTTATTGGAAAAAGATTAGGACATACTAAAGAATTAAAATTAAGTGATGATTTTTTTGATTATTTTCATTTGACTAAGAAAGATGATAGTGGTATTGTTGGGATTGAGGAGGATGATGTTGATGTGATTGATGTAGAAAGAGATGAAAAGGGAGATGAGAGTGTTGTTGCTGTTGAGGAGGATAGAGTTGTAGGTGAAAATGAGGGGAAGGGTGAGTGTGGAGAGGAAAATGAAGGAGAGATTGATGAAAAGGAGACCAGTTTAGAATCACAATAATTTTTAAAAACAAATATTTTCTATTTTGTAGATGGAACTAATAACATTTTTTATTTATACCTCAATTTATATAGGACTTATAGCTACAACTTTTTATATCTTAACTTACACTTCTGCAAGAGAGCAAGAACCTCTTTTCACAGATAAAGAACTTCCAAAAGTCTCAATTCTTATCCCAGCATATAATGAAGAATCTTCTATAAAAAGAACAGTGCAGTCAATTCTAAAATCAGATTATCCAAAGAATAAGTTTGAAATATTCGTAATAGATAATAATTCAAAAGATAAAACTTTGGAGATTGCAAGAAATTTGGCTAAAAATAACAAACAATTGAAAGTTTTGACAGAATTAAAACAAGGAAAAGGTTGTGCTCTTAATAAAGGAATTTCAAAAGCAAAAGGTGATATTATTTTTACAATGGATGCAGATACATCAGTTCATTCTCAATCTTTAAAAAAGATGACTAGATATTTTAAAGATGCAAAAGTTTTTTCAGTAACTCCTGGAATGGTTATTGACAACCCAAAGAATTTATTACAAAGAATTCAATATACAGAATATCTTTTAGGTTTATTTTTAAGAAAAACTTTTTCCTTACTTAATGCAATTTATATAACTCCTGGTGCATTTTCAGCATATAGAAAATCTTTTTTTGATAAATATGGAGGTTATGATGAAAACAATATAACAGAAGATTTGGAAATTTCATTAAGAATACAGTTTAATGGATATAAGATTGCAAATGTTCCAGATGCACCAGCTTATACAATTGCGCCATCTAAATTTTCTCATCTCTTGAACCAGAGAAAAAGATGGTATGTGGGTTTAATTAAAAACACTTGGAAATATAAAAAAATAATAAGTCCAAAATATGGAGATATGGGGATGTTTGTAATGCCAATTGCATGGATAAGTATATTTTTTTCAGTTTTTATAACTATTTATTTATTTATTAATACTTTAATAAATGTAAAAAATGAATTTTTATTTCTTCAAAACATAAATTATGACTTTTCAAATTTTTTTACTTTAAATCTGTTTTTTTTTGAAAGACTCTTTTTTAAACTTGCAACAAACACCATCCTAATATTTGTTTTAATGTTTGTAATAGTTTTAGGAATATATTTGTACTATGCAAGAAAAAAAGTTGGAAAACTTCATACCCCTTTTTTTAATCTTGTTCTTTTTTTTATCTTTTTTGCAATTCTTTTTGGATTCTGGTGGGTTATTTCTATTATGTATGTTCTTTTTAATAAAGGGGTAAAATGGAAGTAACTAAATCACAATAATCAATAAAAACCCCTTAAATTAAATAACTAAATGCAAAAAGAGCCAAGATTTATACAGTCAAAAAAAAGATATTTATTAGCATTCATAATAGGAACTCTAATTTTCATTATGGGATTTTCAATAACTTATACAATATCTATAGCAGAATTCCAAAGAATTTCAAATATTCAAGGAAAATTATCTTATCAAATATTTAATGATAAAATACTTTATAGTCTTTTTAACAAAAACATTTGTGCAGAATCTTCATTTCAAAAAATTTCACAAGATTTAAGATTTCAAGGAGTAATAATAGATGATCTTGAAAAGAAACTGGGAAAAAATGACCTTGAAGTTTTATTTAGGAAAAAATTTTATACTTTAATTGAACTTGAACATCTTGAATTTGTAACAGAAACAAACAAACAATGTAATGATTCAATAAATACCCTATTATTTTTTTATTCAAACCTTGAAAATGATCTTGGAAAAAGTGAAAAAACAGGAAGAATGCTTGATGCATTGTTCTCAGAATATCAAAACAATCTTATAATATACTCTTTTGATATAAATTTAGATAGTGAATTAATTAGAGAACTTAAACAAAAATTTAATATTCAATCATCTCCAATTTTAATTATAAATCAAGAAACAAAAATAATAAATCCAGAAAATATTAATGATATCACAAAATTTCTTCTAAAAGTAGATTATAACAAAGAAATAATAAGGCTTAATTAATAATCTATCATCAGGTTATAATTTGTTGTATATTTTAAACCACAATTATTAATAAAAAGAGGGTTTTTTTGTTTTAAGAGTAAAATGGTTGAATTATGTGAGAGATGTGGTGTTAGTGGGAATGAAGTAAGGCTTTTTGATGCTATTTATGATGGTAGGATGAGTAGTTTATGCGAGAGATGTTCTGTAATAGAAAATATTCCAATTATAAAAAAACCAGGAGCTTTTCAATTAAAAGAGTCTGAAAAAAGTTTTGGAGTTTATGATAGGATGAAAAGATTGTCTGGTGTTGCTGAAGAAAAAGAGGAGAATACTTTTTTTCAAGAAGATAAATTAAATGAATTAGATAGTTATCCTGAACTTGAAATTCCTGAAAAAAAGAGTTTGAATTTAATTGATTATTTTCATTGGGAAATTATGAAGGATAGGAGGAAAAAATGTCTTTCTCAAAAACAACTTGCTGAAACAATAGGGGAGTCTGAAATTGCTGTTCAGATGTTGGAAAAAGGAAAAATCCCTGAAAATCCTGAAATTATTATAAGAAAGTTGGAGCAATTTTTTCAGATTAGGTTGAGGAAAATGAGTGAAGTTGAGAAAATAATGAAGCAGAAAAAACAGATGATAGAACCAATTTTATTGGATGAAGATGGAGTGGAGTTAGATGTTATTCCTGAGCCAGAAATTGAAGATAAGAAAAGTAGTGCTGAAGAGAATATTGATTTTATGTTGGAAAGAATTGAAGATGTTGGTGATGAAAAAATTAAAGGGAATATTAAAAAGATTGGTGAAGAAACTGAAGAAAAATCTGTTGTTAAACTTGAAGGAGAGTTGGATTTAAGGAAAACAGATGCAAGAGGAGTTACAATTGGACAATTAAAAGAACTTCATAGAAAGAAAATTGAAGTAACAAGGCAAGAACAGTTAGAGGAAAAGAAAAAGATTGAAGAAAGGCAGAGGATTTTACAAGCTTTAAGAGAAAGGGATAGATTAAAAATTGAAAGAAGGAAGAGAGAAGAGGAGTTAGGGAAAAAGGAAATTGAAGATCAAAAACAAAAATTGATTGAAGAAAAAAAGCAAGAAGTTCAGTTAAGAAAAGAACAGGCTTTAAAAGAACTAGATCCGTTTTTTGGAGGAATTGAATTAATTAATAAGGAAGGGGAGGGAGATAAATCTGATTTTTCTAAAGAAGATTTTGATAAAGAGTTGTTATAATGGAAGGTGAAAAATTAGAAAAAAAAGTTTGTAGTAGGGTGAATTATGTTAGAGATAATATGAAATGGGTAACAGATCAATTTGATGATTTAGCAAATAGTGAGAGAATGCCTGAGAGAATTGCAGGGAATATTTATAAAAAGGTTTTTTATCCAGTTATGTTTTTTGGATGTTATATTGCTTGTTTTTTTGATAGTAATTATAAAAAATAAAAACAGATTTCGCAACCTTTAAAAACCCTTATCATTTCTCATTTTAATGGAAGTTGAAATAGTTAAAGATGAGAAGAATGAATTAGAAGTAAAGATTAATAATCAGACAATTGCAGAGTTAGTTAGGGTTTATTTAAATAAAGATTCTGGTGTTAAACTTGGTGCTTGGAAAAAAGAACATTATTCTAAGCCAATTGTGTTGAAGATAATTAGTGAGGGTAAGAGTGCTAAAAAAGCATTGCATGATGCAATTGATAGAGCTCAGAAAGATTTAGAAAAATATAAAGAAGAGTTTAAGAAGGCGAAGTAGGTTTTGAGAAGTTTAAGCTTAATAATTAATAACAACAATACTTATAATCTTATTTTTATTTTAGTTTATTATGGAAAATATTGAAGATAAAGAAATTATTAGTAAAGTTATGACAGGAAGTTATGATTTAAATAAATGGCTTGATGGTGGTTATGAAAAAGGAGTTATTAGTTTGTTTTATGGGCCTGCTGCAAGTGGGAAAAGTAATTTAATGATTTTAGCTGCATGTCATAATGCTAAAAAAGATAAGAAAATAATTTTTATAGATACAGAGGGAAGTTTTTCTGTTGATAGAGTTAAGCAGATTACAAAAGGAATTCCAGAGTTTGTTTTGAAAAATATTATTATATTAAGACCTATGAATTTTCAAGAGCAGAAAAAAGCTTTTTTTAATTTATGGAAAGAAATAAAGTCTTCAAAAAATATTGGATTGATTATTGTTGATAGTATGACTATGTTGTATAGATTAGAGTTAGCTGATGCTCGTAAAAAAGGTTTAGAAGAAGTTCAGGAAGTTAATTCTGATTTAGCAAAACAAATGAGGGCTCTTTATGAAATTTCTAGAAAAAATAATATTCCTGTTTTAATTACAAGTCAGGTTTATAATGAATTTTTATCAGAAGAAGATTGGTTAGCTGGAAAAGAAGCTGGTGTTAGTGTTGTTGGAGGCGATGTTTTGAAATACTGGAGCAAGTGTATAATTGAGTTGCAGGGAAAAGCAGGAAAGAAAAAAGCAGTTATTAGAAAACATCGAAGTCTTCCTGAGAAAGAATTGAATTTTGAAATTGTTGATGAGGGAGTTAGGAGGAGAGGGTGGTTGTGAGAGAGGGTTTAAGGGGAGAGGGTAAGAGTTAGGGAAGGGGATGGTTGTGGGGTGTGAGTTTAAGGAGAGTTGAGAGTGTGGTTTAAAGGAAAGGGAGTGGTTGTAAGTTGTGGGGAAATTAAATTATTTTTTATTAAATGAATTTTATAATCATATTGGGAATTTTGCAGCTGGTTTTGTTAGTTTGCTCTTAATTTATTGATAGTAAGGTATTTAAAGTATTTTTTACATTAATATTTATAAAAAAGAGTTTCACCACATTAAAACATGGTATTTAAGAGGTATATAAAAAGAGATGGTAAGACCTTTGGTCCTTATTATTTTAAAAGCTATAGGGAAAATGGTAAAGTAAAAAAAATTTATATTGGTGGTGAAAAAGAATATAGAGTTTGGAAGGACAAAGAAAAACAAAAAATTAATAAAAAAAAGATTTATTTTTTTAAAAAATTAGATTCTGGAACAGGGTTTGGAGTAAAACATGAGGGGCCTGTGGTGAAATCTTTTAAAAAATTTAATATAGGTTTATCAAAATCTGTTTTTTTAATTGGGGTTTTGAGTGTTGTTTTATTACTTATCCTTGGTTTTTATTTTATTAATTTGCAGTTAACTGGAAAAGCAAGCTTGAATATTGATTCTGTTTATGTTGATGGTGAGAATATTTCTGGTGTTTTGAAATTGGGTTTGAGAAATGGAGAGTTATTGCCTATTGATTCTAAATTAGTTATTAGTTTAGGTGGTGAGATTATGGAGATTGGTTTAAGTGAGTTAATTGAGAGTAATGTGAATAGTGATTTTTATGTTGAAGGAAAGGAGATTAGTGGAAGTGGCAGTGGTTATGGTTTTTCTGGATTAAAAGTAATTTATCCTGATATTTTTTTTAAATTAAGTGTTTATGATAAGGGTGAAAGTGAAGGAGAGGTTGAAGAAGATATTGAAAGTGTTATAGAGGAAGGGGCTTCGGATGTGAGTGAAGAAATAGAAAGTCCTATACAGGAGGATGGTTCTGATGTGAGTGAAGAAATAGAAAGTCCTATGGATGAGGAAGAAAATATCGAAAGTGTGATTCAGGAAGAGGCTTCGGATGTGAGTGATGAAGTGAGTGAAGAGGTTGAACAGGTTGAAGATGCAAGTAGTGAAGATGCAAGTAGTGAAGATGCAAGTAGTGAAGAGCAAGGAGAGAGTTTGATTACAGGAGAAGCTGTGAAAGAAAATAAAAAAGAAAAGAAAGAAAATAAAAAAGAGATTGTGGATGGGAAATGTTCTAAGGACAATGATTTTGTTTATGAATTAGAGCAAGGGAAAACAGCTGAAATAAAAAAGAATAGTGTTGAAGCAGAAATTTATGAAAAAGGAAAAACAAGAATTAAAAAATTAGATGATAGTGCAGTTACTTTACATATTTCTGGGAGTGAGGTAAGGGTTTTAACTGATTATTCTATTGAAGAAATTGGTTTTGGCGAGGAGTATTTAGGTGAAGAGAGTTTTTTGGAAATTAGTTTAGATGAATTAGAAATAAAAGCAAAAGATGGTGAATTGAAAGTTGTTTTAGTTTATGAGAGTATAGAGCTTGCTGATGCAAGCAAGGAGATTTATGTTTTAGGTGAAGAGCCTGAAGAAAATGAGACAGAGATTGAAGAAAATGAGACAGAGATTGAGGTTCCTGAGATTAATATAACTATTCCTGAAAATTTAACTGAAGTGAATATTACAATTCCTGTGAATGTGACTAATGAAAGTTTGATTGAGATTAGTGAGCTGAATATTAGTTTGAAACAATACAAAGCTGTGATTGGCAGGCCTGTGAAATGGCTGAAAAAAATTAAGGTAGATAAAACAAGCAATGATAGTTTGGTTTTGGAATTACCTAAATCTGCTAATAATATTTCAGTTAGAACAGATGGGGAAATTACACAAGCAGAACAGGAGATTGATGAGTATGAAGATTTGATTGAAAGTGTTGATAAGACGAGTTTGATTACAGGACAGGTTACTGGTGATGTTAGTTTGGAAATTAAATCAAGAAAAGGTTATTTAACTAGGTTTTGGAATTGGGTTAAAGATTTATCAATAACTGGAAATGTTATTTATGAAGATGAGTTAAGCAATGAGATTGTTGAGAGTGTTGATAAAAAGGAAATTGATTTGAATTCTTTTTCAGAAGCAGATGAAATTGGTGTTGAATATTATACAAATGCTCCTTTGGCTGTTGAAGAGAATTTGAGTTATGGAAAGAAAGTTGTTGTTAGTGCTGATGATGAGCTGAATTATACTGATGTTCTTGCTTATGCTGTAATTCCTAATAAAATTAAAAATGAGAATAATAAAAGTATTAAGATTTATTGGTGGGTTGAAGATGTTGAAAGTGAGGTTTCTGGTGTAAGTGATGAATCTACTGAATCAATTGAAGATATCGAAAGTGTTATGCAGGAAGAGGTTGAGGAGGTGGGTAGTGAGATGGAGAGTGAAGATGAAAATATCGAAAGTGTTAATCAGGAAGATGATGTTGATGTTAGGGGGGAAGAACAAGTTGAAGGGACTGAAAATAATGAAAGTGTTTCTTTAATTACTGGAAATGTGATTGGTGATGAAGAGGATATCAAAAGTCCTACACAGGATGAGGCTTCGGATGTGGGTAGTGAAGTTGTTGGTGAGGAAGGTGAAGAGATTGGAGAAAATATCGAAAGTGTTACACAGGAGGGGTTGGGAGATGTTCAAGATAGTGAGATTGGAGTTGAGCAGATTGGAGAAGTTGAGGAAGAAACTGAAGTTGAGGAAGAGATTAATGAAAGTGCTATAGATGAGGTTGAAGAAGAAATTAATATTAGTGAATCAGAACAAGATAGAAAACTTGTGAAAGTTGAGGTTGATTTTAGTGCTTATGATTTGGATGAGGATGGTTATGTGGATTATGTTGAGTGGATTGTTCCTCATTTGAGTGAGCAGGTTTATGAGATTATTTATATTACAAAAGCAGAGCATTTGGATTCTAATAAAAGTTTTGTTTCTGATATTTATGATGAAGTTAAGGAGAGAGATGATAATTGGTCAGAAGTGATTAATGAGAGTGAGTATGTTAGAGTTAGTTTTGAGCAAGAGTTGGATAAGAGTAAGGATATAACTGTGTTTGCAAGAGGTGTTGATGAATGTGATTCTGGTGCAGAGAGTGTTGTGATTAATGAGATAGAAGTTCCTTGTGAAGTTTATGAAAAGAAAAAAAGGATTGATGAGATTCGGGGAGTGTTAAGATGAATAAAAAAGAAATTAAAATATTAATTGAAAAAGGTGAATCAGAAAGAGTTGAGTTTAAAACTAGTTTATCTGAATGGAAAGAAGCTGTAAAAACATTGGTTGCATTTTCTTGGATTAAAGGAGGTATAGTAATTTTTGGCATCTCTAATTCGGGGAAGATTTTAGGTGTTGAGATTGGGAAAGGGACTATAGAAGAACTTGCTAATAATATTAAACAAAAGACTGATCCAAAAATATATCCTAATATAAATATTTTGGAAATTAATAATAAGAATATAATTTTAGTAGAGATTGGTAAGATATCTGATGAACCTATTTTATTTTTTGGCAGAGCTTATAAAAGAGTTGGAAAAAGTACACATCAATTGTCAAGGGATGAATATAAGAGAGTAATTAGGGATTTGTATGAACAAGAATTTGATGGGCAAGTTTGTGAAAAAGCGTCTTTGAAAGATATTGATTGGGATTTTGTAAAGAATGAATTTATTCCTTTGTATGAAAAAATCTCTGAAAGAAAAGTTGAAGGTGAAATAAAAGAGCTTTTGGAGTCTTTAAGTTGTATTAGAAATAATAAACCTACTAATGCTGGTATTTTGTTATTTGGGAAGAAACCTCAGAAGTTTTTTATGAATTCATATATTGCTTTGGCAAGATATAGGGGGGATGTTGAAGATGCTAAGAGATTGGATTATAAAGAATTTGAAGGGAATTTATTTCAGCAGATTGATAATTGTAATAGATATATAAGAGACCATATAGCAGTAATGTCTAGATTAGAGCCTGGGGAGGTAAGAAGAGAGGACATACCAGAATATGGATTTTTTTCTATAAGAGAGCTGATTACAAATGCGGTTTGTCATAGAGATTATTCTGAACAAGGAAGTAAGGTTATAATTAAGATGTTTGATAATCGGATTGATTATTATAATCCTGGGGGATTGTCAAGAGATATTACTCCGCAGAATATTATTCAGAAACAATATTCAAGAAACCCTATGATTGCTAAGGTGCTGAGCAAGGTTGAGTATATTGAGGAGCTTGGTGAGGGTTGGAATAAAATAATAAAAGAGCATAAAGAGCATAGTTTGAAACCAGAGTTACCTAAAATAAATGCAGATAAATCAAGCATGCTTGTTAGTTTATTTTCGACTAAAGGGAAGTTTGAGGAGGGGAAAGAAGGTTTAGTCTTGAATGAGAGGCAGAGAAAAGCAATTGAGTATTTGAAGGAAAATAATTCAATTTCGATTTCTAAATATATGATTTTGAATAATGTTAGTGATAAAACAGCTAGGAGAGATTTAGGTTTCTTGATTATGAAAGGTTTTCTAATAAAAGAAGGTGTTACAACTAATTTGATGTTTAAACTTAGGTCAACTTCGGTCAACTTCGGTCAAAATAAAAATGAGGAGAAAAAAGAAAAAGATGATAAATAAAAAGAGTGAAATAAGGAGTAGCAAGTTTTTGTTAATTGGAAGTTTAGTAATGTTAATTTTAATATCATTCTCTGTTATAGCTCAAGGGGGTGGGGAGGGTGATGAAAGTCTGCGAGCAGAGCTTGATAATTTAACTGCTTATCTTGATGAGCAGGGATATGATTGGTTGGTTAATCTAGAAGTATTTATAAAATTAAATTTAGTCCCCTATATGGGACTTAAGTCTATAAAATGGGACACGATATAGAAAATAAGATAATGGAAGTTTTTTATGAATTTCCTGAAAAGAGTTTTACAGTTAGGGAGCTTTCTAGTTTGACTAAGATACCTCGTGCAACTCTTCATAAGAAGGTAATTCTTTTGAAAAATAGAGGGGTTATAACTAAGGATAATCATGCAAAAGATACTCTTTTATTTAAGACTAAAAAGATAAATTATTTTATAGAAAAGATAGTTGCTTCTGGATTGGTTGAGAAGATTATAGAGGATTTAAATCCTTCTTGCATTATTCTTTTTGGAAGTATTAGAAAAGGAGATTCTATCAAGGAGAGTGATATTGATTTGTTTGTCGAGAGTCCTAAAAAAGAAGACATGAATTTTAGTATTTTTGAAAAAAGATTGGGACATCCAATTCAATTATTTGTTGAATCTAATATTAATGATTTGAATCAAGAATTGTTAAATAATGTGGTTAATGGAATTAAACTTTTTGGGAGTTTTAAGATAAAATGAAATTTGATTTAATGAATTGGAAAGAATGTGAAAGAAAATTTATTAGAAAAGTTGAGATAGATATGGAAAGGATTATTTCTATAAGAAAGAAAGCATTACTTAGATTGAAGAGGGCAAGAGATACAGAGGTTAATTTAGAAACTGTTTCTTTTGTGGTTGAAGATTATTATGAGGTTATTAAAGAGCTTTTAGTTTCTTATCTTCTTTTGAATGGGCTTAAGTCAAAGAACCATCAGTGTTTAATTAGTTTTTTTTATATGAAGAATTCGAATTATGAGAGAGAGGCTTTTTTGATTTCTCAGATGTCTTTTTTTAGAAATAGGCTGGGATATTATGGAGAAGATATTCCTTTGAAATTTTATGAAAAAAATAAAGAAGATTTTGAAGAGATAATTCAAATAATTTTGGGTTTGGTAGATAAAATAATTGGGGGTGAAAGAGGATGAGTTGGATAAACAGTAAATTAGTTTTTTTAGTAGGGATTTTATTAGTTGTTGCTTTTGTTGGGCTTGTTGTAGCAGAGAGTTATTCTTCTGAGGATTTGCAGGCAGAGTTGGCTAATCTTACTCAAGAGCTAACTGCTGAAGGTTATGACTGGTTGGTTAATTATTCTTTAATTAAATTTATAAAATATGACAACTTAATGTTATCAATTGATAATAAAATATTATCAGGTTAAAATGGAAACAAAACTAAAAATAATAAAAGAACTTGAAAAAAATCATAGGGGAGTTCATTTAAGAGAACTTTCAAGATTAGTTAAAACCGGACTTCCTAATGTTAAGAGATTTGTTGATATTTTAGAAAAAGAGAAAGTAATTAAAAAGCAGAAAGAAGCTAACTTATTGAAAATTATTCTTAAAGAAAGTCCAAAAACAATAGCTTATCTAAAACAAATTAATACAGAAAATTTTCTTAGTTTACCTAGTATTATAAGAAATTCAGTAAGTGATTTTATTTCTGAATTAGAGATTAAGCCTCTTATGGTGCTAATTTTTGGTTCATATGCTAAAGGAAATTATACTAAAGAATCTGATGTGGATATATTATTGGTGTTTCAAAAAGTTGAGAATGAGGAAAAAATAGAGAATACAGCAAAAAGAGTGAGTATGAAGACTAATACTCCATTGAGTGTGATTTATCTTAATTATAAAAATTTTGAGAAAAATTTTCTTGATAAAGAGCATGATTTTTCTAGAGAAATAAGGCAAAATGTCATTTTGTTATTTGGTATTGAAAATTATTATAATTTATTATGGAGGTATTTAAAATGAAAGTTGAGATTGGTAAGTTAATTGAAGATAAGGGATATTGTAAAAGAGTTTTTGATTTTTTTATTAAAAATAAAACTCTAAAATTAGTTGACTCTGGTTTATATGATAAATATTTGAATAAGTCTTTAAATAATCTTGAATTTGGAAATTTTGTTTTTGATGAGCATAGTTATTCTATTAAAGAAAAACTTTCTAATAGAAAGTTTTATGATTGGTGTATAGTTATTTATTATTATTCTATTTATCATGCGGTTTCTGCTCTTCTTACAAGGGCAGGTTTTGAATCTAAGAATCATCTTGCTTCAATTTCTGCTTTAAGTCTTATTTATTATCATAAAAATAATGTTTTGAGCAAAGATGATTTGAAGTTAGTGATTGAAGGGCTTAATATAAAAAGTGAGGAAATAGAGTTTATTGCAGATTCTAAGGATTTGAGAGAAAAAGCTAGTTATAGAGTTGATGAAGATTTTGATTTGAGTATTGCAAAGGGTTTGCAGAAGAAAACTGTTGAGTTTGTTAATAAGATAAAAATTTTATTGAAAGAAGGAGAGATGGGGGAAAAGGGTGAGGGGAGAGAAAATAAAAATGAGGAGAAAAAAGAAAAAGATGATAAATAAAAAGAGTGAAATAAGGAGTAGCAAGTTTTTATTAATTGGGATTATGTTATTAATATTTATAACATTATTAGTTCAGGCTCAAGGTGAGGAGAGTAATGAAAGTCTTCAGGCAGAGCTTTCAAATCTGACTGCTTATCTTGATGAGCAGAGTTATTTATGGTTGGTTAATTATTCTTTGGATGGTAGTGTAGATATTGAAGTTTATCGTGAGGATGGAGATGAAGTTATTGCTGTTATTGAAGGTGTTAGGGGAGAGGATTGGTATAAAACTTATTTAGATGGTTTGCATGGAGGAGTTGGTTTAGATGATAATGAAAGTTTAAGTGTTTTTGATTTGAAAGTTAATGAAATAAAAATTCCATATAATATTTATCAAAAGAAAAAAAGGATTGATGAGATACGGAGAATTTTATTTTCCTTATGGAATTCTCTGTCTATTCAATTTCTTTTTTTAATATGTTTAAAGAAATTGAACATAAGGAGATTGTTAGGATGAATAAAAAAGAATTAAAAAAATTAATTGAAAAAGGTGAATCAAGAAACTTAGAGTTTAAAGAATCTTTGAGTTTGAAAAATGAAATTGGTGAGAGTGTTTCTGGTTTTGCAAATACTTGTGATGGAATTATTTTGATTGGGGTTTCTGATGAAAGAGAAATAAAAGGAGTTCAGATAGGTAAGAAGACAATTGAAGGGCTTGCTAATTTTATAAAGCAGAATACTGATAATTCTATTTATTCTGATATTAGTGTTGAGGAGATTGAAGAAGATAATATTATTGTTATGAAAATTAAAGAGCAGGATGAAAAACCAGTTTTTTTCAGAGGGAAGGCTTATAAGAGAGTTGGAAAATCTAATCATAAATTATCTGCTTCTGAAATTAGAAAGTTGGCTAAGGAGAGTAGTAAGAGTTATTGGGATGAGGAGGTTTGTGAAGATGGTTTGGAGGATGTTGATGAAGAAAAGTTGAAATGGTTTTTAAGGAAAGCGAAAGAGGCAAGAAATTTTGATGTTGAGCCAGAAACTCCTGTTAAAGAAGCGTTAGAGAGATTAAAGTTAATGAAAAATGGAAAATTGACTAATGCTAGTATTTTATTATTTGGAAAAGAACCTCAGAAATTTTTTATGCAATCAGAAGTTAGATGTGCAAGATTTAAAGGAATTGAACCAATAGAGTTTATTGATATGAAAGTTTTTGGTGGTAGTGTTATTGAGCAAAGAGATGATGTTGTTGAATTTGTTAAAGAGCATATTAAATTACATGCTAAGATTATTGATGTAGAAAGAGTAGAGGAGTGGGAGTACCCAATTGAGGCAATAAGAGAGGCAGTTACAAATGCATTATGCCATAGGGATTATGAGATAGCGAGTAATGTCCAAGTTAGAGTCTTTGATGATAGGATTGAGGTTTGGGGTTGTGGTTTATTACCGAAGCCATTAACTATAAATGATTTAAAGAAGAAACATGATTCTGTTTTAAGAAATCCTTTAATTGGAAAGTGCTTATTTTTAATTAAATATATTGAGCAATGGGGAACTGGAACAAATAGAATGATTAAAGAGTGCTTAGAGCACAAATTTCCTGAGCCTTTATTTGAATTAATTGCTGGGAATCTTGTTGTGACTTTTAGGAAATATAAGGTTACTGAAGATGTAATCAAAGATTTGGATGATAGACAAAAAAATGCTATTAAGTATTTATTAGAGCATAAAAAAATAACAAATAAGGAATATAGAAAAATTAATCCTAATATTACTGACAGGACTGTTTTGAATGATTTTAATGAGTTAATAAATAAGAACATTATTATAGCAAAAGGTAAGAAAAAATTTAGGTATTATGAACTTAAATAATTTCGGATAAATTTCGGATAAATTTCGGATAAAAATGGAAAATAAAAAAAGAAGTGAAATAGGAAAAAGGAGTATTTTTGTAATTGGAATTATAGTAATTTTAATATCATTATCTGTTATAGCTCAGGGAGTTGGTGATGAAGAGTTAGAGGTTGAACTTGCTCAACTTATTGATGAGGTTATTGATTCTGACTATGGCTGGTTGGTTAATTATTCTTTGGATGATAGTGCTGATATAGAAGTTTATCGTGAGGATGGAGATGAAGTTATTGCCGTTATTGAAGGTGTTAGGGGAGAGGATTGGTATAAAACTTATTTAGATGGTTTGCATGGAGGAGTTGGTTTAGATGATAATGAAAGTTTAAGTGTTTTTGATTTGAAAGTTAATGAAATAAAAATTCCATATAATATTTATCAAAAGAAAAAAAGGATTGATGAGATACGGAGAATTTTATTTTCCTTATGGAATTCTCTGTCTATTCAATTTCTTTTTTTAATATGTTTAAAGAAATTGAACATAAGGAGATTGTTAGGATGAAAGACAAAATCAAGATATTTGAAAGGAGGTTAGAGAATGGTTTTTAAAAATTTGAAAAAACAGAGAAAGCAGGTTAGTATTAAGAGTAGGTTGCTAATAGTGTTTTTGGTTTTAGGTGTGCTGGGTTTTATTGGGGGGGGATTTGGTTTGTTATATCAGCATTTTGGCAGTGATTTAAGTTCAGGAACTTTTAATAATACTTTGTATAATTCAACAGGAGAGTATGTTTATCTTAATTATACAGATGCAACAAATACAAGTTATGTTGAACAGGGGAATTATACTTCTCCTGTAATTGATTTAGGTGCTGAAACAGGTTTTGTAGAGATAAAATGGAAAGGGAAAGGCAGTTGTCCTGGAAATATGAGTTATATAGATAAGTTGGGTGGTTATTGCATTGACCAGTATGAAGCATATAATGCTGGAAGTTCAACTGCTGGAAGTGCTCCAGGAAAAACACCTTGGGCTTCAATTACTCAATCAGCTGCAAAAACAGCTTGTACAAATGCAGGAAAGCATTTATGCACATCAGAGGAATGGTTAGGTGCTGCTAATATTCAGGGACAGGTTTATTATCTTCCAAGTGATTTAAGTATAGCTCCTTATAGTTGCAATACAAATAGTCAGTGCACTCCTTGTTTAACAGGAAATTCATCTGAATGTGTTTCAGAAGAAGGTGTTTATGATATGGTTGGAAATCTTTATGAATGGGTTGATGAAGTAGTAGATACAGTAAAGCCATGTAATTCAGGAAGTAACGGTTATTGTTATGCAAATTCAACAGGAGGATGGCAGACATCACCAAATGATAATACTGATAAATATGGGGATGATGGAGCTTATTTTTTAGCTAATACAGCTTCGGACCGTGCTGTGCTACGCGGAGGTAGTTGGGCTTATGGTGCTGCTGCTGGAGTGTTTTCTGCGATTTTGTACACTGCTCCGTCGGGTTCGCATAGCGATCGCGGCTTTCGTTGCTGCAGTAATCCTCTGTAATCTTGAATCTTGGAATCTTGAGTTCGCGCTTTGTGCGAATTTTTGATTTTGAGGTTTGAAGTAGATGGAGGAAGATAGAAAAAGGAAGAAAAATGGAAAATAAGAAAAATAAATTTGGAGAAAAAATGAAACAAAAAGTTTATAAACCAGTAAGTTTTGATAATAATAACATGCTCCCTGGCGATCTTTCGAGGTCGCCGGATGAGTCTTTTTTTCAGGATACTTTAGTATTTATAGGTGCAAACTTTTTATCTAAATTGTCAAAACATTTTGGAAATGGAAAGTATTTAGTATATGATTTGATAAAATTTTCAAAGAATTTGTCAAGAAAACAAAAACTTAATTATAATAATATTTTTTATTATACTGCCCCCCCTTTTCAGAGTTCTATTCCTATTAAGGAAGAAGAGAAGGGAAAAGATGGATACGATAGATTTGTGAATAAATTAAGAAAAAGAGGGGTTGTTAGAGAAGGAAGATGTCAAAGATTAAAAATTGATGGGAAGTTTGAATATAAGCAAAAGGCAGTAGATGTTCTTCTTACAATGGATTTAACTAATGTTCCTGTAAAATATTCAAATATTAAGAAAATTATTCTTGTTGCGACAGATTCTGATTTTGTTCCAGTAATAAAAAATTTAGAAGAGCAAGGAATCAAAACAATTTTATATACTTATTATGAGAAAAAAAGAAATACAAATTTTTCTAGAAGTAATGAGATAATTAAATCGGTTTATAAATATGTTTTGTTGTCAAAAGAAGATTTTAATAAATCTCTATTTAATAGGGGGTTAAATAAAATGGAAAATAAAATAAATTTGGTTGAGGAGAAAAAATGTTAGAAGATATGAAGATATTTCATAAAACATATGAATTTATTAAATGGTTGCATTTTTTGCTAATTAAATTTCCAAAATCTGAAAAATACACAATGGCACAAAAAGTTGAGAATATATCATTAAATGTTTTAGAAGGTATTATACAATCAAATAATGAGTTTGATAAAATATCTTCATTAAAGAGTACTATTATTGAATTAGATAAATTAAGAGTTTTTTTTAGGATGTCTAAAGATTTGCAGTTTATTAGTTTTTCACAATATGAATGTGGTGTTAAACAAATTGATGAAATTGGAAGAATGTTGGGAGGATTATTAAAAAAATTTGGGAAAATTGAAAATGGAAAATAACAAATTATTGTCCTTAAAAAAGGATTGGGCTGGATTAAAATTAGCTTCGGACCGTGCTGTGAAACGCGGAGGTAATTGGGATAATGGTGCTGATGCTGGAGTGTTTTATGCGAATTTGAACAATGCTCCGTCTGATTCGAATAGCAATATCGGCTTTCGTTGCTGCAATAATCTTATGATTCAGCCAGATTTCATATTTTTAAGGAAATATGAAACAGAGCTTTTTAGGATTACATTAATCCAAGTCCAAGCTGAAAAGCTGAATATTAAAAAGGTTTCTGCAGTTAGTAAGATGATTCATTTGAGGATTGAAAATTGCAGAAACTTTATATTTTTTGATTATTTTAGATGTAAGATGAAAACATATAAAAATTTGTTTGAGAAAGTAGTAAGTTTTGAAAATCTTTATAATGCTTATTTAAAAGCACGGAAAAATAGAAATAGTAAAGCAGAGGTTCTTAGATTTACTTATGATTTAGAAAACGAATTAATCAAGTTGCAAAAAGAATTGTTATCAGGAGATTATAAATTAGGAGAGTATAGACATTTTGTTATTTTTGAACCAAAAAAAAGAGAGATTTCTGCCCTACCATTTAGAGATAGAGTTGTTCAGCATGCTATATATAATATTATTGAACCTATTTTTGATAAACAATTTGTTTATGATAGTTATGCTTGCAGAAGAGGTAAGGGCATGCATGCTGGTGTAGATAGGGTTCAGGGATTTATTAGGCAAATTAATGAGGAGAGTTATGTTTTAAAATGTGATATTGAAAAATATTTTCAGAGTGTAAGTCATGAGGTTTTGAAGAAAATTATTAGAAGAAAAATAGGAGATAGAAAATTATTGTTGTTATTAGATAAAATAATAGATAGTGGTATTGGATTAAATAAATCACAAAGACTTTTTGATTATGAAAAAGAAAATCAAAAATTTTCTGTCTCCCAAAGTTCTTATGTAAAATTTTGTGATAAAGGGATTCCAATTGGAAATTTAACTTCCCAATTATTTGCTAATATTTATTTAAATGAATTAGATAAGTTTGTGAAACACAAATTGAGAGTAAGATATTATATTAGATATATGGATGACTTTGTTATATTGCATGAATCTAGGTTTTATCTTTATAAAATAAAAGAGGAAATTAGATTATTTTTAATTTCAATTAAATTAAAATTACATACTAAAAAATCAGAGGTTTTTCCAGTTGTATTAGGAATAGATTTTCTTGGTTATGTGATTTATAAAGATTATAGATTGATTAGAAAAAGAACTATTAAAAGATTTTTATGCAGGATAAAGAAGAAAATTAAGAAATATGATTTAAATGTTTTGAGTTTTGATAAACTAGTGGAAAGTTTTAATTCATGGGAAGCTTATATGAATCATGGAGATAGTTGCGGGTTAAAGAAAAGTTTGTATCAGGAGTATTTTAAAAATGTTATGTGAGAAAATGAAAACAAAGAAAATCAAAGATTTTCTAGCCTTCATTTTTTAAAAATTGGAGAAAAAATGAAAAGAGAGAAAAATTTAAATATTTGTTTATCCAATAAACTTATTGGATTATCCAATAAAAATGAAAAAACTTAGAAACAAAAAAGATATTTTAAAAGTGTTTGATATTAATAGTTGGAAAACTATTAAACAAGTTTCAAAAGAAATTGGACTTTCATATCAACCGATTTATACATACTTAAATGAGTTAACTAAAGAAGGATTTTTAGAACATAAAAGAGAAGGGAATGTTCATTTTTATTTACTTAATCTAAAAAATAGATTTGTTATAAAAGAATTAGAAAATATTGAATTTGAGAAAATGCAGGATTTCATTGAAGGAATAAGCAAAAAGATTAATTTAGGTTTAATTGAATTTATTGAAAAAATACAAGAACTTTCTTTGTGGATGATTTTATTATTTGGTTCAACAGCTAGAAAGTCAAGAACAGAAAGAAGTGATATTGATATTTTCATTATTGTAGATAAAGAGCATGGAAAAATTAAAAGGATAAGTAATACAATTAATATGAAATATAATTTGAATATTTCTCCTGTTGTTGTAACGTTAGATGAATTTAGAAATATGTTAATAGAGAGAAATAAATTCACCCAAAATTTACTTGATGAAAAAATTATTTTGTATGGGTTTGAAGTTTATTTTAATGAATTAATTAAATCTATGGAGAAATTAAAATGGATTTGAAAAAAAGAGTTGAAAATTATAAGAGAAAAGGACTTTTAAGTGAGAATAAAAGATATAAAGAGATTGCTGAAAAGTATTTAGAGAAGGCTAGAAATAATTTAATTGCAATGCAAGTGGATTATCAAGTTTCTGAAAATGAAGATGTTAAGAATGTTTTGAATATTGCTGATTTTAAAGAACATGATTGGGTTGTTGTTAAAGGATATTATTCAATGTATATGGCTGTTTTAGCTTGTTTAGCTAAACTTGGATTAAAATCTGATAATCATAATGCTAGTATTTGTGCTTTAGAATTTTATTTTGTTGAAAAAGGAATGTTAGAAAATAATTATCTTGAGTTATTGAAAAATGCAAATTTAGAAAGCAGTTATATTGATGATATAAAGGATGTTAAAGAAAGTAGGGTAACTGCACAGTATGATGTTTCAGAAGAATTTGAAAAAAGAAAAGCGAGAGAAGTAATTGATGGAGCTAAGAAGTTTGTTGATAGATTAGAAAAATTATTTTATGTGATAAAAGAGGAAATGAAAGAAGAAAATGAACACCAGAAATAAAAGAGATACAGGCCAAAAATCTAACCACATTTTTCAAGGTGTGGCAAAATCTTGGTTAGATTTTAGTCTGGTCTCACCAAATCCAAGACAAACCCACACCTTTAGGTGTGGGTTCAAATCCAAAGGATTTGGTGATAAAAAAAGAAGTGAAATAGGGAATAGAAAGATTTTGTTAATTGGGATTATGTTAATAATATTTATAACATTATTAGTTCAGGCTCAAGGTGGTGGAGAGTTAGAAGCTGAGCTTGCTCAACTTGAACAGGGGTTAGGAGTAGGAGGTTATGGTTGGTTAACTAACTATTCAGGAGATGATTTATATCAGACAGCAAGTATAGAGGTTTATAGAGAGAACGACAACCAACTTATAACTGTTATTAATAATATTAGTGAAGAAGGGTGGTATAAAACATTTCTCACTGGTTTAAGTGAGAATGAGAGCCAGTCTACTTTTGATTTGAAGATAAAAGATATAAAAATTCCTTATAATATTTTTCAAAAGAAAAAGAGGATTGATGAGATAAGGAGGTTGATAGAGCTACCAAAAAAAGTAACGAAGGTTATTTAAATAAGTAATGCTTAAAATAAAAATGATTCAAAACAAAAAAATAAAATTATTAGAAGCATGGAGAAATAATATTTTTGGAGAATTTAGTATTTCTGAGATTATGAAAATCTCTAAAAAAAGAACAAAACCATGGGTTTTTAATGCATTGAAGTTATTAACAAAAAATAAACTTTTAGTTTCAAAAAGAAAAGGAAATCTTGATATATATAATTTAAATTTGAAAAATCCTTTTCTTATACAGACTCTTCAGTATATAGAAGCTCAGAATTCTTTAGATTTTCCAGAATTAGATTTAATTATTAAAACTATAAATGAAATTCCGATAAAAAATTATTGTTTTTTAATTTTTGGGAGTTATGCTGAAAGTAAACAGACAAAAGGTTCTGATTTAGATATCTGTTTTTTAATAGGAAGTGAAGCAGTAGAGAAAAAAATTAAACCTTATTTCAATACAATTAAATTAAAAAGTTTGTTAAAAATAGATGAACATTATATAACTTTTGATGATTTTGTAAAAATGTTATTAAGTGAAGATGAAAATTTAGGGAAGCAGATTTTTAGAAAGCATAAGTTGTTTTTCAATGCAGATATTTACTATCAATTAATAAAAGAGGCTTTTAAAAATGGATTCAGGTAAGGAATTATTGTATTTAGAAAGAGCTGAAAATGAACTTGATTTAGCAAAAGCTATCTTTAAACTTTCCAGAAATAATGAATTAAAATTAAGATTTGAGTTAAAAGAAGGTAAAACATTTTTTAGTAATGTTATTAGTAATGCATATTATTGTATTTTTTATTCAGCAAAAGCATATCTTCTAATTAGAAATATAGAAACCAGACCTCCTGAAGAGCATAAAAAAACTTATGAAGAGTTTAGGAGATTAGCCTTTTTAGGAGAAATTGATAATGATTTATTAGAAATTTATGAATCTATAGTAATTAAAGCTGATGAGCTTTTAGGAATTTTTAAAAAAGAAAAATCAAAAAGAGGAAAATTCACTTATAAAAAACTGCCTCAGGCAAATTTAGAGCCAGCACAGAAAAGTTTGGATAATGCAGAGAAGTTTTTTAAAAATATAAATGCTATGATGGAAAAAATTAAAATAAGGTGAAAAATGATATTTAATTTATTAAACAAAAAAAGAGCAAGAATAACTAATAATCTGTTGATTATGGTTGGTATTGTGTTAATTGGATTATTAATATCATTATCGGTTATAGCTCAAGGTGAGGAGAGTGATGAAAGTCTGCGAGCAGAGCTTGATAACTTAACTTCTTATTTAGATGAGCAGGGTTATGATTGGTTAGTTAATTATTCTTTAATTAAATTTATAAAATATGATAACTTAATGTTATCAATTGATAATAAAATATTATCAGGTTAAAATGGAAACAAAACTAAAAATAATAAAAGAACTTGAAAAAAATCATAGGGGAGTTCATTTAAGAGAACTTTCAAGATTAGTTAAAACCGGACTTCCTAATGTTAAGAGATTTGTTGATATTTTAGAAAAAGAGAAAGTAATTAAAAAGCAGAAAGAAGCTAACTTATTGAAAATTATTCTTAAAGAAAGTCCAAAAACAATAGCTTATCTAAAACAAATTAATACAGAAAATTTTCTTAGTTTACCTAGTATTATAAGAAATTCAGTAAGTGATTTTATTTCTGAATTAGAGATTAAGCCTCTT
>CAYRKK010000003.1:0-35251 GCA_964424875.1 Candidatus Woesearchaeota archaeon | reverse complement strand
GATGTTTATTAACAGCAATTTTGCTAACTTTTTCTTTAGTAATGGTTAGTGCTGCATCTTTAGATATTCCAGCAAGTTCAATTTATATTCCTACATCAGTTAATCATGATGGCGGTTCTTTTCAAATTACTTTTGATTTAGTAAATTCAGGAACCTCTGCAGCTATTTCATGGAACACTATAATGAGTGAAAATGTTGCAACTTTTACTTTTTCTGATAATGCAATTGAAGATGGAAGTGTAACACCAATTACAAAAACAATAACCGCTACTGGAACTTTTGCTTCTAATCAAAACGGAGATTTTAGAGGAACAATAACTGCAACTCCAAGTGGAGCAGGAAATCCTAAAAGTCTTGTTTTTTCAATACCAATTGTTGATGCTCCTTCTCTTTCAATTTCAGACACATCAATTTCTGAAGCAGGCACTCAAGCAACTATAACAATAAAAAACAATGGGAATGTAAATTTTCCTACAGTTAATATAAATATTCCAAATATTGAAGGAGCTGATTTTACTTATCCTTCATCAATATCAAATTTAAATGCAGGACAATCAAAACCAATAACAATAGATGTAGTAACTTCATCTTCTTTAAACATAGGTCCAAATATAGCATCAATAACAGCAACTTCTGATACCACAACAGCACAAGGTGAATTAACAATAGAAAAAAACTTTTGCAAATATGGAGAACAAGGAACAGATTTAGAAATTACAGATGTAAAAATAGATAATAATGATGGGGATGATGAAGAATGGAGTCCTCTTGATAAAATAACAATAGAAGTTGAAGTATCAAATAATAATGGAGATGATAAATTAAAAGATATTATGGTAGAGTTAGGTTTATTTAATTCAGAAGGAAAAAACATTGTTAAAGATTTAGATGATTTAGATAATGAAGAAATTGATCTAGGAAGTATTAAAAGTGATGATGAGGATATAGCAGTATTTACTTTTACAATACCTGCTGATTTTGAATCTGAAAACTATAAACTTGTTATAAAAGCTTATAGTGATGATTTAGGAGAAGACCAACTTTGTGTTGCACAAAACTCTGATTTTGATAATGATTATTATCAAACAATAGATGGAATAAGAGAAGAAGATGAAGAAAAACATGTAATCTTTGATAATATAAAAATCTCACCTTCAATTGCTCAATGTGGTGAAAGAGTTCAACTTACAGGGGAAATTTTCAATATTGGAGATTATGATTATGAAGGTCAAGTTAAAGTAACTCTTTTCAATAATGAATTAAGTCTTAATTTAGAAGAAATAGTAAGGCAAGACTTAGACCAAGGAGATTCAGAAGTTGTTGAATTTGAATTTGACATTCCAGCAGGAGCACTTGAAAAACTTTATACTTTAGAATTTAGAACATATTATGATTACGATGAAGATGATGATACTTATGATATTGTTTCAGATGACAAATTTATTTCAACATTAAGAATTGAAGGAAATTGTATGCAAGAAGCACAAGGAGCACAAATAACAGCAGAACTTGATTCTGAAACACCTGAAGTAATTGCAGGAAAACAAGTAATAATTAATGCAAATCTAAAAAATACAGGAGATGCAGAAACAACTTATACTGTTTCAGTTTCTGGAAATACTGCATGGTCAAACTTAGTTTCATTAGACCCTCAGATTTTTTCATTAGCTGCAGGAGAATCTAAAGAAGTAAATATTGTATTAAGCATAAATGAAGGAATAGAAGGGGATAAGGAATTTACAATCAAAGCATCATATGATAATCAAGAAACAGAGAAAAAGGTTATCCTTACAATAACAGGTGAATCAGAACAACAATTAGGTTCAGCTGTGGAACATATAAGAAATAACTGGTTTATTTACTTAATAATTTTGATTAATATAATATTAATCATAGCAATAATATTAGTAATAAGAAGTATGGTTGCACCAAGACCAATGTAAATTACTAAAATTATTTTTTCTTTTTTATTATGTTTAAGGTAATTTATTAATATGTTTTGTTACATTGAGGTTGAACCACATAATTTATTATTTAATATTTTTAAATTTGATTGTTAGAAAATAGAAGGATATTAACGTGGAATAACAACTTCTTCCCCTGTTTCTTCATCCCTTTTAATTTCAAGCATTCCTTCATCAACCATTTGTTCAAGTAAATCTTTTGCCCAGCCTTCGGGGTTAAATGGTCTTGGAATAATCATATCAACACTTTGCCAATCTAAATTTATCTTAGCAGTGGCATAACCTGTTCCAATACATTCACTAGCTGAATATTCTCCAACCCAAATTCCATTTTCTTTTTTTCTAAGATTATATTAGATTACATTTCTATTTCTTGTATATCTTTTATTAAAAATTAATTCAACAGGACTTATCTCCCCAGTAATTTCAGACATTCCATAACAATCAACTAAAGAGCCATTAAAAGGCATAGCAAATACATTTTCTCTTGGTTCATTTGAACCCTGTTTTTACAGAAAAAAATCCTTCAAAATATTTAGCTTGATATGGTGTGTGCCTTTCGACAAATAAACCACTTAAACTATAAACATCACTTTTCTCGGTCGCCATAATATAAATAATAATTTGTTTCTTTTTAAGTATTATTATAATCTAGAAAACATACACCCTCAAAAAATCAAACTCCTACCATCCTCCCATTAATTATTTAAACAAACTTTCTTTATCATATCTATGAAAAAAAAGAGAAAAACCAACCTCAACAAATTATTAAAAAACAAAACCTTCTTAATCCCAATAAGATACTTAACACTTCTTGCCTTAATGTTCACCTTGCCTTTAATTTATAAGATATTCACTCCTTTAACAATTTATCCAACAGCAACTTTATTAAAATTATTCTATAATGTAACAATTGATAATTCATTTATAGTAATAAACTCTACAACCCTTATTCAGATAATTCCTGCTTGTATTGCAGGCTCTGCATACCTCTTACTTTTAATTCTAAACCTCACAGTTCCAATGGACATTAAAAAAAGAATTTACTCTATTTTTCTATCTTTCACAATGCTCCTCATTCTAAATATCTTAAGAATATTCATTCTTTCAATACTTTACTACAACAACATGCCTATTTTTGACCTTACCCATAAATTATTCTGGTATTTCCTAAGCACAATTTTTATAATAACAATATGGTTTTTAATAACAAAGATTTTTTCAGTAAAACAAATCCCTGTTTATTCTGATATAAAACACCTTCTAAAAAACATCCATTAATCTTTAAATATATCAAAACTTTAAATAAATTATGGACAGAGATCAAATCTTAATAGCAACATCATCAATGTTAGCTTTTTCAACTTTTTTAGGAGTTTTAATCGCACTTATATATTATGCTTATCAAATACTTCAAATTAATCTATTAGAAGCACTCACAATAATTAACATTTATATACTTGCGAATCTCTCATTTTTATATTATTTAACAAGAAAATTAAAATGAAACAAAAAAAATTAAAAAATAAAAAAACATCTTTAATTAATTTTATAAAAGAATTCTGGCCCCTGTTCTTAATTTTGCTTTTAATTTATATTTTAGTAATATTAATGAAACCCAGATAATCAATTTTATATTCTTACATTAAAAATATAAAAAACAAATAATCATACATCTTCCACATCCCCATTCTTTTTTCTACTCCCCCCTTTAATATCCATTCCATTAATCCCACATCTTCCCTAATCTCTCAACATAATTTTTTCATATTTCCTAACAACAATCACTAATAAAATCCCTCCTAAAAAAAGAATAAACATAATTCCAATATCTATCACATTTAATTCAAAACTTATTTCATAAATTTTTTTCAAAGGAATACCTAAAGCTCCAATAACAAGTCCAAGAAGAAAATAAAGAGTCTTGCACTTATCTTTTCTAAAAAGAAATGAAATAGTCCTTGAAATAATTAAAGCTCCTAATCCTGCTCCTAAAACAAACATAATAAAATAATTTAGATTACTAGAAAGATTATGTAAAACATTAATCATAAATTCATACAATCCCATTATTAATAATATAAATGCTCCTGAAATTCCAGGCAAAAACATAGCACTAATTGCAAAAAAACCTCCAATAAAAACATATTTCAAACTTGGAACAACATTCACAGGAGCTAATAAACAAAACAAAACACCTGCAAAAAAACCTAAAACCCCTAATAAAATATTTTTCCAATTATGGTTTTTAATATTTTCAAAAATTATAAAACAAGACACTAAAATCAATCCAATAAAAAAACATAAAGTATAACTAAAATAATTATCTAAAAGAAATTTAATAATTCTTGAACCTAAAAATATAGCACTAAAAATACCCAATAATAAAACAATCAAAAAACCTAAATCTAATTTTTTAATGTCTTCTCTCAAATCCTTATATCTTCCCTTACCAATTAAAAATTTAAACAAATCATAAATTAATTTAAAAGAAAAACTTTTTACAGCATTTATTAATCTTAAATAAATTCCAGTTATAAAAGCAATTGTTCCTCCTGAAATTCCAGGAATTAAATCACAAATCCCCATTAATACTCCTTTTAAAAATAATAAAATTTTATCTTTCATTTACTTCTAAAGAAATTTCTATTTAAAAACTTTTAATTTTTATTAAATTATAATAATTTGCAAAATGATAAAGTAATCTAATAATCTCCCTCCAATTTCTTTAACTCCTCTTGATCTTTTTTAAATTTTTCTCTTGCTTCTCCTAATTTTCTTTTTCTATCTCTTAAAAAATCTAATTCTTCTTTTGCTTCATTAATTTTTCTTTCAGCATTTTCAAGTTTTTGTTCATAATCCTCATCCTTCAAGGAGCCTCTATCACTTAATTTTGTAACTTTAAAATTCCTTTCTTTTTTAATTTTTTTCCTAATTATAAATACTATTAAAATAAAAACACCAATGATAAAAACTCCTTCAATTATATAATAAATAGTTTTTGAATTAGATAAATTTTTTATTTTTCCAATAACAGCTCCAGTTAGTAATCCCTCATCCTCTTGAATCTCTTCTTCAACAATTTCATTTTCATTCTCTTCCTTAATTTCTACTTCAGATTCATTAACAACCTCTTCAGTAATATTCTCTTCTAAAACTATCTCTTCAACAATTCCGGTTATTAATTCAATTTCTCCTGGAATAAGATTTATATTAATTATCCCTGCTTCAGTAGAAACACCTTCAAATTTTTTATTATTTATAATTCTTGTTCCATCTTTTTTTAAAGTAAGAAACAAATCAATTTCCATTACCTCAATATCGCAATCAAAACTTATCTCTCCTGTTCCTGTATCTTGATTTGCTTTACTTTCTAAGGATTTTAATTTTCCTGCTTCTACTATTCTGTAATCATACTTATGTCCTGACAAGGTTTTTATATTAATATCTAAAGCAGAAACTAGCTGAAAAGAAAATAATATTAAAACTAAAATAACTACCAGTTCTTTTTTCATTTATTTTTCCTCTTTTTTCCTCTTTTTTAAAGAATTTTTTATTTATAAACTTTTTTATTTTCAATTTCTTCAATTAATAATGTATTACTTCTGTTTTTTCTTCAAATTCTTTAGGTCTTTCAAAATTAACTTGGTCTTCAACATCTCTTCCTCTAAAATTATCTAATGCTTTTTTTAAAACCTCAACTTTATCTAAAGCTTCCCAAGTAAAATCAGCATCATTTCTTCCAAAATGTCCATAAGAAGCTGTTTTTTTATAAATCGGTCTTTTAAGATTTAAATTTGCAATTATTGCTTTGGGTCTTAAATCAAAATTATTATAAACTAATTGAGAGATTTTTTCTTCAGGAATTTTATTTGTTCCAAAACATTCAACATTTATTGATGTTGGTTTTGAAACACCAATAGCATAACTTAATGCAACCTCACATTTATCAGCTAATCCAGCAGCAACAATATTTTTAGCAACCCAACGAGCAGCATAAGCAGCACTTCTATCTACTTTTGAAGGATCTTTTCCAGAAAAAGCACCGCCCCCATGTCTTCCAATACCTCCATAGGTATCAACAATAATTTTTCTTCCAGTTAATCCAGCATCACCTTCAGGACCTCCAATAACAAATCTTCCAGTTGCATTAATATAAACTCTTGTTTCTTCATCAATATACTCTTTACAAATTGGTTTAACAACCTTTTCTAAAATCTCATTTTTTAAAACTTCTTCAGAAATATCATCAACATGTTGTTGTGCAATTACAACAGCACTAATTCTTTTTGGTTTTCCATCTTCATACTCTACACTAACCTGAGATTTACCATCAGGCCCTAATCCTCTAATAATTCCAGTCTTACGAACAATTGATAATCTTTGAGTAAGTTTATGTGCAAGAACAATTGGCAAAGGCATTAATTCTTCTGTTTCATTACAAGCATACCCATACATCATCCCCTGGTCTCCTGCTCCTTGCTCTTTATCTTCCCCTTGACCTTCACTAACTCCTTGACTTATATCAGCACTTTGTTCTTTAATACTAATCCAAATACCAGCATCATCAACATCCATTCCAAATCTTGGATCAGTATAACCAATCTCTTTTAATGTTTGTTTTGCAATTCTTCGAGCATCAAAAAAAGCATTTGTTTTAATTTCTCCAGAAATCATAAGACTTCCAGTAGTTATCATACACTCAACACCTGCTCTTGAATCAGGATCTTGAGCAATTAAATTATCTAAAATAGCATCGCTGATTTGATCACAAACTTTATCAGGATGTCCCTCAGTTACAGATTCAGATGTTATAGTAAAATTTTTCATTCTCTTTCTAAATATTAATAAATTTTTCCCTTTTTAAATAAAATTATTCTCAAAAATATATCTTAGAGAAAGAGATTTTGTTTTAATCTCTACAAACTTTTGTTTCAATTCCTGCAAACAATTTCAATCTCTACAAAAAGTTTCAACACTTACAAACAATTTCAATCTCTACAAAAAGTTTCAACCCTTGCAAACCATTAAATCAATTTCAATTTTTCCAGAACCAAAAGAACTAACAGGGGTTGGTTGATTCCCTCCTACAACACTACTGCAATTTTCAAAATTTCCATTTTCAAAACTAAGAATTTCTTCTCGTGCATTTGCATCATCATCATATGAATAATAAATATCAAGTTTATATGCTTTATTTGGAGATTCATCACTAACTTCTAAACCTTTATCAATAATATTTTTAAATTCATATTCTAAAACTTCACAAACATTTCTCCCACCCAAACACTCTCGATAATTCCCACTTTTATCTTTATAACACTCTTTAACTAAATCTTGCAGTTCTCTGTATTGTGGAACATAATTAATTGCACAATCAGTTGTATGATACATACTTGCCCCTAAAAGATTTGATATTTCTATACTTGTCTGTTTATTAAATTCTCCCCTCCCAATAGTTAATGAAAGAAAAATAACTCCAATTATACTTACAATTAAAACAATTAAAACAAACCCGGCTATTTCATGTTGTGATTTTTTATTTAATTTTTTTCTCATTATCCTTCCACCCCTTTTAACTCAGTTCCACCTATTAATTTAGCAAGTTCACATTTATCAAATGTATATCCATTTTCATACTCTTTTCTACAAAGAGCAATAAAACTTGAAATAGCTCTTTCATTATCTACATTTTTATCATAAACAATAAATAAATCACAATCAGGATAATTAGCAAAATTACATTCAACTAATTCATTTTCACTTTTTCCAAAACCTCGGAAAGTAATAACTTTTAAACTACTAAATGGCCAGAAGTTTTCATAACTCTTTCTTCCAACTAATGAAATCAATTTATCACCATCAACACAATTTGTTTTAGATGCAACACAACTAAATTCAGGAGAATCAGCTAAATTTGTTACAGATGATAAAGTTCTTTCTTCTGCAATTCTTGTAGCATCTTCATGAATATTCATATACATAAGAGTCAATACAAACATTCCAACTAATATGAAAAATAAAAAAACAGCCACTAGCATAAATGCCATTTCCTGAATTTTTAATTGACCTTTCTTTAAAAATTCAGGGACCAAAAATTTTCTAAAATTTTTGTGGACTTGGATTTTCAGCCGACCTTTTTTCAAAATCATTTTAATACAAACTGCAACCAGATTTTGCCCTCCTGTTTATTGAATCAATATCTTCTATTTTTTCATAAAGCATAATCAAATCTCTTGAATTCTCAATCTCTCCAATAACACTTGCCAACTTTGGACCAAGCTGAGCCCCACACTCTTTTCTTTCAATAATTTTAATTTTATCAAGGTAAATTTTTCCCAACTCATTAAACTTATTTTTAATTCTTTTAATATTACATTCATAAATATCAGGTGAAGAAAAAATAGCCCCATAAATTAAATCCCCAATATAAAAAACCCTTGTCCCTTGTTTTTGAACATAACCCTCTTCTTCAAAAACTTTTATATCACATTCTCTTCCAATATCAAAACAAACATTAATTCCCTCGCATCTTTCAGATTCATTTGGAAAATGAATCGTCTCTAAATTTAATCCTTCAAGATTCTCTTTAATCTCTTCAGGAGAATCATAAAAACAATAAGTATCAGAATCAGGCAAAACAATAACAATGTCTGTAATTTTAAATGGCATAAAAAAAGGTTTTGTAAAAACATAAAGTTTTTTACCCTCAATAATCTCATTTGTAAAAACATATTTATTCTTTATACTAACTCCTCCTCCTTTTTCCCCATACTCTTCTCCAAAAGTCTGTTCTGAAAAAGCAATTGTTTGTTTTCCAAAAGGCTGATTAGATAAATAATCACAAGTAAAATAAAATTTAGATTGTTTTTTAAAACCAATTTCATAAGCTTTTCCAGAGGCCAATCCAGTTTCCAATGGATCAAATAAAGAAATCAAACTTGCAGCAGTCTCAGTATAAATTGTTTTTTCACTTGTCTGGATAAATTTGCTTGCTCCATAAATTGCAAGAAACAAAATAAATACTCCTGTAATAATTGCAAAAATCCAATTAAAAGACATTGCAATTGCTTTTTTCTTTTTCATTCATCACCTCTCAATACCAACAAATCTATTATTCAATTTTTTTCCAACCTTAATGTTTATTCTTCCCCTATCAACTGCAATGCAATAAGGATTTTCAAACATTGTTATATCTTCAATATCTAAATGCTCTATATTTTTATATGGCATTTCACAAGACTCTCCAGTTGGATAAAAAAACATATTTGCATTTTTTCCTTCATAAAGACTTATACTTCTCCATATTTCATCGTTATTAATATTTCCAATAAAACTTTTAGATAAATCAGCAAAACAAACATACATTATTCCAGATGGTAAAAGTCCTTTAAACACATGCGAGTCAGTTTGCGAATTCCATGATTTTTTAACATCAGCTTCTAAATCATCTATAAAAAGTCCAACCTTAGCACATCCTTGAGCTTTAAGAAAACTATTAATAACAATAATTGCAATAAAAATAAAAAACACAATTAAGATTATTGAAAATATAACCCCAAATGATAATCCTAAAATTTGCTGTCCTTTTTTATTTTTCTCAAACTTTTCCCAAAACCTCTTTTTTATTTTCATAATATACAGAGAAAAAAAGTATTAATAAATGTTTAGATAATGTTAAGTTCTAGTTGCTAACTTAACTTACCAAGACCAACCCTCTTATCTTCTGATTTTATAACATATAATTTTTTACCCTATCAATTAAAAATAAAAATTAGGTTAGACTTGTCTTCCCAATTTTTTAATTATTCTATTTTAATATTAAATCAAACCCCTAAATATTCTTGAGCCCAAGATTCTCCAAATGTATCTCTTGCAAATTGCCTTGTTCTTGAATCTGTCAAACTTTCAAAAGTTTTAAGTGCTTGGCCCCTGTTTCCAGTTTGTCTAATATGAACATCCATAGATCTTTCAAGACTAAATGCTAAAAATTCTTTAAATTCTTCTCCCCGAACACTATTCCAATAATTTCTATCCCTGTTTTTAATTGCATTTCCAAGAGCCATAGAAGACACCATAGCTTCTGGAATATTCATACTCTCTCTTTTATTCATTTCAAGAGACGCAATTCCACCATTAGTATATGCAGTTAGCTCATCCAGAACATATAAAGGTTCATTATTCCAATCTTTAGCTTGGCTTACAAGATACAAATTATAAAAAGAATTTCCTTTCATATTTTCTGGAACATAATCTCTTACATCACTCAATTTAATGCCTGGCTCTTTTAAAACAACATACTCTCCATTTAATAAATAAAAAGCATTTACATTTCCAGTTCCACCATATTTATTCCTTATTGCACTATTAATTCCATGAGTTGTTTCATGAACTGTTGTAACAGAATCATAATCTTCATATGTACTACCAAGACCATATCTTTCTTTTGTATATCTAACATCTTGAAGAGAAGAAAAACTTTCAGGATTTTTTAAAGACATAAACCTTAATTTTTCCCCTATCACTACTTTTCTAAGTTCATCAATTGCCTTTATTCTTTCTTCCCCATTTTCAATTCCAAGAATTTTTAATTGAGTATTAGGGCTAGCTTTTAATAATTTCTCCCTATATTCTTTATCTAATGAATAAAACACAGATTTTGATAAAGCTTCTTTCCCCTCCTCTTTACTACTTGCATAAAACTCCTTATCAAAAACAAATAAATCAACAATATCCACCTCAACATCTTTCCCTTTGATATTATAAGTATGCTTAAGACCTTTACCCTCAGAATCTAAACTAATTAAATGAAAATCAGGTGAAGTCAAATCTTCTCTTTTTGAAATTCCAATAAGAGGTCTTTCATTTTCTTTCCAATAATAATATAATTTATTACTTGATATTACAGCATACTCTCCTTTAGCCTCAATCACAGGAATTTCTTCAGTTCCCTTATCCTCAATTTTAATAAGATTTTTTCCATAAAGTGCCTGTATGATAAATCTATCATTATCCTCTTTTTCAATACCTCCAATACTTCCATCAATAAGTTCAACACTAGCACTCATTTTTCCTTTAGGAGAACCCATTATAAATTTTTCTTTATTCCCAATATAAATAAAAGGCCACTCTTTTCCAACTTCCTTTATTGCATCTTCATCAAACAAAACATAAGTTTTATAATCTTGATTAGGCCATGCTCCAATTTTAAGATTATCTATCACTGCTTTTGTTACATAAAATTCTCCTAATTTTGTGTCAAAATTAAGTAATCCTTCATCTTCACTTTTAATCTTATTAAAAAAATAATTTTCTTTAATATTAATCCCTTTATTTGAGTTTTCATTATCAACAACAAATTTAACATCTAAATAATCCTTGTCAACAGGATTTTTTATAGCTTCCAGTTTAATACTCTCTTCATCAGGAAGTTTTATCCTTAATTCTTTATTTTTTAAAATAACTTTTGTACCCTTCGGCAATTCATATTCATAATTCCCAAATTTATATTTTGTAGTTGAATCATCTCCACCTCCAACAACAATATCTACTTCAACTAATTTTCCATCTTTAAAATATATTTTTGAATCTTTTTTCAAATTTTTATATTCTCTTTTTTTAGTTTCATCTCCATGCAAATAATCAATATAACCTCCAACTTTTATTTTAACTCCTACAGGTTCTATTAACTTTCCCTCTTCCACAATTACATCTCCAGTTTTAAAACCTAATTCACTAGCCCAGTCAATCTCTTGAGCAAAAACAAAACTAATACTAATTATTATTAAAATAATTAAAAATATTTGTTTATTAAATTTCATTTTCTTTTTTTCAAATTTTTATCTCCCATAATATAATAAACTAAGTATAAAACCAATAACACTAAAACAATAAAAAGAATCCATTCAAATACACTAATCTTTTTTATTGAGTCTACTTTCCTCTTTACTAAATCCCCTTCCCCCGCCTCAATCCCCTTTCCAATTTCCCCCTCAATATCTTTATCTAATTTTAAATATTCACTAATATCTTTTCTCACAACCTCTTGTTCATTTTCATCATATATAACAATCTCTTTACCATCTTCATAATAAGGAACAAATAAATTAAAAGAAACATTTTCTAATTCATTTACTTCTCCTTCAATAAAATCACCTGTTTCTAAATCTTTAATATCAAAAATTTCTTTATTAGGAACACTAAAATAACTTTCTTCTAAAATTTTTTCATTTGATTTAATTTTAATTGTTTTTTTATTAAAATTCTCATTAAAAAAATTATCTATTTTAGCTTGTGAAAAAATTATCTTAACAGATTGAATATTAATTAAATTATTTTCAGAATAAACACTAACATCATAATAAAAATTAGATGCACTAATAGACTGAACTAAAAAAATAAAAATTCCAATAATTAACAATTTAGTTTTCATTATCCTATCCCCCCATATGATTCTTGAGCTTCTTTAAATAATCTTTCTAAAGTATTATCATCAGAATTAAGTCCAACACTGGATAATAATCTTCCTGCTTCATCTCTTGTCATAAAATTATTCCAAACAAAAACAGCAATTCTTCCTCTAAATTTTTTATTATATTTATAATTTGATGATAAACGACCTCTCCACCAATCTAATGGTTTGTAAATAAACTCACTAAATGTTGAAGTATCTTCATGTCTTGTATAACCATAATCATATGTGTGCGGTCCTTCAGCTCCTCCAATGGAATCCCATTGTCTATCAAATTTACTACTCTCACTCCACCCAACAACCATGTCATGAACATGAGTTATTTCATGTCTTGCAGTATCAGGATCTACCCCCCCATTATTCAAATGTAAATTAACTTCTCCAGGCCTTGCTAAACCTGCCCAAAATGTCCAATGATTAACTATGTTTAGGTTTTTTACATTTTTTAATGCTGGCCTTGGAATACTAGCAAATACATCCATTAACATTTTTATTTTTTCACCAGAAAGTCCAACCTTGTCATTAATATTTACTCCTGTAAATCTTTTAAAAGTTCTTGTTGTAGGAGGCTCATTATAAGCTAACCAATGAGAAACACCACGATATAATCCTGGTTCTCCATATTCCCTATATGAATCAGATTTCACTTTAATATACTCAGGATTAGGGCCAACACCAATCCTCCCATCATCTCCAAAAACCATAACATTTTTTCCTGTAAATGCATTTGTTATAACTCCTTCAACAGTTTTATAACACTCTACTTCTGCTTCAACAGAACCATCATTTTTATTATCATAATCTTTTAAAATATGTTCTGTAATCTTAATTAAAACTTTTTTATTTTTAACATTAAAATAAGGAGACACTTTTCCTTTATTCATTGAAAACCCATTATAGGTTTTTATTAATGCAGATTTCTTTTTATCTAATCTACTTTGAATAGAAACATAAGAACTAGAATCTCCACCATCAGCTCTTACTGAAAAATCATCATTATTTTCAATAATAATACCATAATCATTATCTTTTGTAAAAATCACACTGGGCCCATTTTCATTAATATTTGAGCCAGTAACAAATTTTCCATTATTCTTATTTAATGAAACATAAACACCTCGATAATCTCCATTAACCTCTCCTTTAAAATCAAAATAAACTTTTTTTGATTTAGGATTTTTTATTAAAACCTCATCTATTTTCAAATCTTTATTTTCAAAATAAACCCCCTCAGAATCAAAACCTATTTTTAATTCTTCAGAACTACTAAATTCATAAGATTTTCCATCATTTGCCTTTAATTTTTTAATTTCTCCTTTAGCAAACTTATATAAAACAGAAGTTGTTCTTGGTTTGTCTTTGTCTATTGCTCTTGGAGCTTTAATCTCAGAACCTTTTGGAATCTCAACTTCAACTTCCCCATTTTTAAAAATAACTTTTCCATCTTTTGGAACATAAACATTTGAATTTTCAAATTTATAAACTCGTGTTATTCCAGCAACAAATTCAGCTTCTATTAATTCCCCATTTAAATCAAAAACAAATTTTGGTGCATTACTATAATCAAAATTTTTATAATCTCTATTAGTTTCTTTATATTTAATATTAATATATCCGTCTTGATTTAATTTTACCAAAGTCCTTATCTCTGTTTTTTCATCATCTACTTTAGTCATATGAAAATTATTTGCAACAATATCATCATCTTTTAATGCCAAAGATATGCCTCTACCAATTTTCTTTTCTCCATCAATATCTTTATTAAATAATAAATTCCCATCCCCCGAATCAACCCCATTAGTTCCAGCTGCAATCACTACATTTGCCTGTAAAAAAGCCTGTAAAAAAATTACAATTATTAAAATAAACAATATTTTTTTCATCTTAATTTTTTAAATATTTATTTAACCTCATATTTATTTGCAAAATAAAAAACATATTCTTGATTTTTTATTTCAGATTCAGCATCAACAATTTCAAAAATTATTACTCCTTTTTCAAAATCTCTCATTATAATATAAACTTCATTATCTATTGCTAATTCTTCAATACAACTTAAACATAAATCTTCTGGAAATTCTTTTTGATATTTTATTAAATTAGAAGAAACATTTTGAATTAAAAACAATCTAACATCAACTCCATATTCAAAATCACTAAAAACATAACTACTCTCTCCTTTAGAAATACTCAAAGGATATTTAATATCAAACAAAACTTTTCCTTTCTCAATCTTAACTTCACTTTTAATCTCTCCTTGCCTAACATTAAAATCAGGAAAATCAACAAAGTTCTTAACACAAAAAAACAACATATCATCCATATACAATTCTAATTCTTTTTCAATATCTTCAACACTAGGAACATTAACCTCTCCTTTATCAAAATAAACAGGAATATGATTATCTAAAGAATTATTAGGACTAATAAAATACCCTCCATTATCTCCAATATGATAAACAGCATCTTCAGATGTTTCCTTAATACATTTTTCAACAAAAGTATAAACAGGTTTAACTTCTGGATTTAATCCCCCAAAATTCAATAATTCTAATCTAATTGAAAAATAAATCCCAATTACTATAATTATCAATACAGCTAATATAACAAAAATAGATATTTGTGCTTTTCTTATTTTTCTTAACATCCTCTTTTTCATTAAATTACTAAGAGAATCTATCTTTTAAATTTTAGTGTTAAAGTAATTTTTTTATTTCTTCTTCAATAGTCTCAGGTATTCTTCCTTTAGTCCATGCTCCTGTAGATTCCCATCTTAATTTCCCATCTTTAAAAATAAATACTTTTGGAAGATGAACTGTTCCTTGGATAATCATTGGGATTATAAAAAAATCACTATGATATTCATAATAAACATCAGCTCTTTTATTATTAATATTTTTGAATTCTACACAATTAGGACAGATATCTCCAGCACCCTCCCCAACAACAACAATCTCATGTTTAAGAGGGTCATACTTACCATTTTTATGCCTTAAAGTTTTAACATCTAAATCAGATAGATATTTTCCTAAATCAGTTCCTCTTAACTCTTGAACTTTTGCATCTAATTTTGTATAATCATAATTAGAACTTCCCCCTTGACTAGAACCCCCACCATTACCAGAACTAGAACTTCCAACACTTCTTAATTGTTTTTCATCAATAGAATCTAATTTTCCCTTAATCTCCCCAATACTTTTTCCTAATAAACTAGAAACACTTTCATCTAATAATCTCTTTTGATTATCTTCACTATGTTTCATTAAAGTTGATAATTTATCTCTTTGAAGATTATTTAATTGACCAAAAACAACTTTTTTCATAACTTCTTTCCCCTCCTTCTTACTACTTGCATAAAATTTATCTTCAAAAACAAATAAATCAACAATATCCACCTCAACATCTTTCCCTTTGATATTATAAGTATGCTTAAGACCTTTACCCTCAGAATCTAAACTAATTAAATGAAAATCAGGTGAAGTCAAATCTTCTCTTTTTGAAATTCCAATAAGAGGTCTTTCATTTTCTTTCCAATAATAATATAATTTATTACTTGATATTACAGCATACTCTCCTTTAGCCTCAATCACAGGAATTTCTTCAGTTCCCTTATCCTCAATTTTAATAAGATTTTTTCCATAAAGTGCCTGTATGATAAATCTATCATTATCCTCTTTTTCAATACCTCCAATACTTCCATCAATAAGTTCAACACTAGCACTCATTTTTCCTTTAGGAGAACCCATTATAAATTTTTCTTTATTCCCAATATAAATAAAAGGCCACTCTTTTCCAACTTCCTTTATTGCATCTTCATCAAACAAAACATAAGTTTTATAATCTTGATTAGGCCATGCTCCAATTTTAAGATTATCTATCACTGCTTTTGTTACATAAAATTCTCCTAATTTTGTGTCAAAAGATAAAAGAGTATTCTCATCTTCAAAACCCCCAACTTCATTAAATTTATAATCTTTACCATTTTCCTGAATCACATATCCATTTATAATATTTCTATTATTATTACCAAATGCAACTATAAGTTCATCCCCTTCTACATTAGGAATTCTTATTGGTTTTTTTATAATTCCTTCATCAGGCGGAAAAATTAATAATATTTTATCTTTTAAAATAACTTTTGTATCTTTCTGCAATTCATATTCATAATTTCCAAATTTATATTTTGTACTTGAACCCTCTTCACCTCCAACAGTAAATTCTGCTCCTGTTAATTTTCCATCTTTAAAAACAAATAAAGAATCTTTTTTCAAATTTTCAAATTTTCTTTTTTCAGTTTCCTTTCCATGTTTATATTCTATTGAAGCACCATCATCTTTAGCAATGACTCCTGTTCCAATATTCTCCCCCCTTATAAGATTTTTTTTATTATCATACAAACTAGGATAATTTTCAGGAGAACCCAAAGGTATAAATTTCCCATCAACATTTAAAACAACCCCTGCAGATTTACAATTTTCAGTATAAAGATTCTCATCATCATCAAAACCATAATATGTTCCAATATCAGCTCCCCCTCCACCAACAACCCCCCCAACAACCATTAAAATAATACAAACTCCTAAAATTAATTTAAAATTCATTCTTCAAAAACAAGATACTTATTTGCAAAATTAAATATCAAATCATCCTCATTTATCTTTGAGTTCTTATCAACAATAGTTAATATAACTACTCTATCATCATAATCTAAAAGATTAATATCAACGTCATTTATCAACCCAACCTCATTAATCAAAAAAATATCAACACTATCTGGAATATCCATTTGATTCAGGATTATATCAAAAGCAGAACTATAAACAATTCCAAGTCTAACAGGAATATCAACTTCAAAATTCTTAAATGTATAAGAATTTTCACCTTTTAAAATACTTAAAGGATAATTTAATTTAATCTCAACATTTTCATCTAAAATTTTTGTTTCAGTTTTTAAATCCTGAAACTCAACTTCAAAATCAGGAAAATCAATAAAACCATTTATACAAAAAATTAAACTATCTTCAATATACAAAGAAATCTGCTCTTCAAATTTTTCTTTAGATGGCATAAGATTCTTACCTTCATATAAATAATAAGGAATTCCATTATCTAATGATAAATTAGGAGAAACAAAATATCCTCCTTTTTTACTAGTATAATCTATTGCTTCATATCCAGTTTTTTTTAAACAATCTTCAACAAAACTATAAATTGGCTGAACTTCTGGATTTACTTTTTCTTTTTCAAAAATTCCACTCCTGACTCCAAACCAGATACCAACAACTACAATAATTAAAATTCCTATAATAACAAATATACTAATCTGTCCTCTTTTCATAAATTAAATAAAATAACTTAATTAATAAAGATTGTGTTTTAAAGATTCATTCAATAACAATCTCAAAATTTAATCTTTATAAAAACTATTATCCTCAAAAACTAAAATCCCATTCATCTTCATCAATATTTTCTTCAATAATTGAAAGTGAAGGTCTGACAATTATTGAACAAACATTTGGATTAACTTGATTATCATATTCATCCTTGCATCTTATATAATAATTTCTATTTAAAACCCATTCTCCAGTATGAACTTCTTTATCATCACTTCTCATTTCAATTCCAGACTCTATTTCAAAATTACAATCTTGATTAGAATAACTACACTCTGCTTTTTCATTTGTAATTATTTTCAAACCATCTTCTCTATAAACTCTAACAATCAAAGGAGATGTTCTATCTGTTTCAACTTTAAAGCTAGTTGAATCATAAACAGCATTTCCACCTAAATCCAAACACTTAAAATAATAAACATAATCACCTGCAACTAAATCCTGCCTTTGAGTATGTTCATTTGATTTTGTTTCATGAAACAAAACATAATCTTCTTCTCTCACAGGTTCTTCATTATCCTCATCATTATAATAATAACATAAAGCTTCTCCATCTTTATAACCATTATCTGTGTTTATTCTCAAATAAACAGGAATACTATCTGTTGCACCTTTTATAGTTGCATCAGGCCCTATTTCTAAAATATTCAAAGGTTGTGTTCCAATCACACTATAAACATAACTCTGCTTATTTTCATTTCTATCTCCTTCTTCAGCCCATGGCTGGTCTTTACATTTAAAATAATATTTATTTTCTTCTCTATCTTTAATTCCAGTTAATTTAACCTTACAAGTATAAACATTTTCATTATTCATTTCCCAAACATTTACAGAACAACTCATTTCACTTTCCATTGCATCATAATCCCTGTCTTCCCCGCTCCACTTGCATTTAGCAGGTTCATTAACATAAACTTCTAAATCCAAGTTTGTTTGATTAAACTGAACAGGATTTCCACTTTGGATATTTGTATTTACAATTAAAGGAGGAGTTGTATCAGGTCCTTTTTCAACACAAAAACTAACAGAATAAGCATCTTGATTAAAATTACCATTTGCATCTTGACATCTTATAAACAAAGTATAATCTCCATCATTTTTTAATTCAGGAGCAGCAGAATTAATTGCATCAGGTCCTGGCAATGACAATTTTTCAGTATGATTATATTTATACAAACCATCACCTCCTAAATAAAACTCCATATTATCAAATCCAGCTCTTGGATTTTCTTTTGTTCCTGCAATTAAATTATAATCTATTTTACATTGAGAAGGTTCATTAGTAATAATTGTAAACTCTAATGGAAAAAATGCCCTTATACACTCTCCATTTTTTTTATTAATAACAACTCCTGTTGCAGGAGGCCTAATATTATTATCTGGCTTAAACACATGTTCTTTACTAACTTCAACTAAACTAATCAAAGGAGAATTAACATCATGAGGATTTAACCAAATACATTTTTGCTCAGGAGTTCCTGCATCAATAATATCACAAGCTTGTCCAAGACTCTTGCACATATATTCAGAACAATGTTCAAATTCATTACATACCTGGCAATTTTCACCTCCAATAGGTGCTTGCCAAGGCAGACAATAAAACTCAACAATTTGCTGAGATTTTTTTGAATATGTCATTAAAAATATAATTGTTGCAACAGTTAATCCAACAAATATCCCAGCTGTTTCACTACCACTCATAGTTTCCACTATTCCAGCAACAGCTCCACCAATTCCTCCTGCTATTGAACCATATAAAGCACCATTATCTCCTCCTGCTAAAGCACCAATTGTTCCAAAAATACTTGCACCTATTCCCCCTTTCATTATCATTGCTTTCCAACCAAGACTTCCTGTTCCTCCACCAGGAGTTGTATCAGGCCCTCCAGGAACATCTTCACCTCCTCCTAATCCTCCTCCTTCATCTTCTTCAGGATCTTTATCATCTAGAGAATGATCTGGTGAAGTATCATCATCAAGGTTAGTTGGATCACCTCCTGTAGTAAATTCCTCTCCCTCAGGTTCACTACTAATACCTCTTGGGATAGTTGTCGCAGTGGTTGTCGGAATAGGATCAGTACCACTAACAACCCCAATCATATAACTAAAAGCAACAACAGCAACAACTAAATTAAATATTAAAAACATAGCCCTCATACTTACAAAAGCCTTTTTCCCAATCCTTTTTTTATTTTTCATTATCATCTTCTTTTATCTCTATATTTCATTCATTAAACATCTGTTCATCTTCACCACCTGTCTGAGTACCTTCAAATTCTTCATAATCATCTCCAATTTCATCTTCAGATGTTACTGCTTCAACACTTGAACTTTCAGAACTTTCTTCTACATTTTCTAATAATCCTGTTTGAATATTTTTTCTTTTTCCATTTTGCTTCCAGACAATTCCATCATCAGTATAATCTCCTATAAAATTAGTATGCGCCCCACAATCACCTAAGCTCATACAAACCCTATTCATATTATCAACCCATTTTGTTTCTAAAACATCACAATTTTCCTTACATTTTGGATCTCCAAAAAGACCTGCTTCAAATTCAACAACTTGTTTTGAATTTCCTAAACTACAAATTGATTTTGCATTTCCATCACTCCAAAATTCTAATCCAGGAGGATTTTTAGGCAGACAAATATATCCCCCTTGAACAATTCCTACACTCTTTTTTTCTTCATCTTGACTTGCAAGTTGTTGTGCCTCATTTTGACTTGCACTCCCATCATAATGAACACCTTTTACCCAAAAACAATCTCTTTTATCAGTATTTAAACAACTCTCTTCTGTAAACTGATCAATGCAATCTGTCCATCTATTTACTCTGCAAGCAGCTTCTGTAAAATCACCAAATCCTCCTCCAAAACTTTCTTCAATACAAACATCATTTCTAAAATCAGCACAAGGTTCTATTATTTCTTCTCCATGCATACATATATGCCTAAAATATCTACTCCCAGCAGGGTCTAATCCATCGTCATTTTCAGTTCCTCCAAACTCACACCATGATTCTCCATTTCTATAATTATATCCATTTAAAGTATTATAACAATTTAAATCCCTGCAATAATAATCTCCATAACTTGCATCACCTTCACCACAAATACTTCCCATTAAATAATCACAATTCCCACAATTCTTTGATTTAATATTTCCTTTATCATAACCACAAGATTCACTTTTATGAAAAACCCTCTGCCAATAACTTGCATCTTTTGAATATATCCTATTAGCATCATAAATATTTGCAGGATTTCCGCAACTATCTTTAAAATAAACCTCATCTTCTCCTTCAACACACATTGTTTTTCTTGTTGGCCCGCAACTTGTAGCTAATTCATCAGCAGAACATAGATAATCTTTAAAAAATTCAGCCTCACCTGTTACATTTCCACTTTTTTTAGAACCAGTACATTCAGCTCTTGTTGTAAAAGTGCATGTTCTTTCACCTTCAATTTCAAAAACACAAGCTCCTTTATCTTGAGCATGAGCAAGTAAAATACATTCAGCTTCATTACCAATATCTCTTTTAAAATTAGTTTCTAAACCATAAATTCTTGACAATCTTTTGCATCTTGTTAATGTAACAAAACTTGCCTGGTCTCCTAAAACACAACATCCTAAATCACATTGAGCAACATTACACTCTTCATCATCTAACCAAGTACCACTTGAAATTTCACAAACTTTTTGAGGAGTATTTTTCATACACAATCCTTCTTCAGAATCAACACAACACCCTAATTTACAAAAACTTGTTGCATCACAGCTTGTTGGTGTTTTCCTATAACTCTCATCACAATTTGCTTCTTGTGTATTCTGACACCATGCTCCATACTCTGTTTTCTCACAACAAGCATTATATGCAGGCCAATCACTTTCAGCAACAACTATATTTACAAAACTTAAAATAATCATAAATAAGATTAAACTAATCACAGTTTCTCTTATTATTTTTTTATTTATTTCTTCTTTCATCTTAAACCCATCCAGGAGGAATAGGGATACTCCTCACAGCAAAAATAAACTGTTCTAAAGATACTCTATCAGTTAAAACATAAATTTTTGTTTCATCTCCTTGTTTTATTTTCTCAACTTTTAAATTATGATTATTAAACATATAAGTTGTTATTTCAGAATCTCCATATTCTGCTTCTAAATTTGCTATTGAACTTACAATCATTATAAATTCATATAAACTAGACCCAACAGAAGTTTTAATATTTTTATATGCTTCAATAAAATCTCCTTTTGTAATTTTTAAATCAAGTTCAATATTAACTAAAACATCTTCAGGAACAATCTCAATATCAATCACAGGCTCCTTTAAACTAACACTGCTTCCTTTTCTTTCTAACGACTCTTTAACAGACTCAACACATCCCTTAACCTCAGCCTCAATATAATCTTTTAATTCATCTTCAATAATATTTTTTAATAAAGGTTTTTGCATTACACATTTTTGAAAATCTTCTTCTGTGTAGCAAACATAATCTACTTTATGTCCTTCATATAAATAATAATTTTCAGGCTCAATAGTTCCCCCTTGAAAACTCAATATACCAATGCCTTCTTTTAATGATTCTTCTGCACAATATCTTATTTCTTCAACAGGAGTTCTTCCTAAAAAAAATGTCCTTAAATCTTTCCCCCTCATAAACAATAAAATTAATATAATAAGTATTGCTATGCCTAGTATAATAAATATTGTTAGTTGTGCTTTTTTCCCTCTTTTTATTTTCATCTTTCCCATCTTTATAACATCATTCTTATTTATAAATTTATTTAACCATCTCTTTAGTAAAATCCTTATTTTTGTTTGTTAATTTTTTATCTTATTATTTAGCCCCTTTGATAGGATAAAAAATTAACTTTTCTGCTTTGTATTTTTTTAGTAGGATTTCACATTTAGCCATAAGGCCTTATCTTCACCCTCTCTCCTTTATTTCCATAATCATCTGCACACTGAACATAATAAGTTTTTAATCTCCATGGTCCATAATGTTCTGTCCCATATGAACTACCCATGCTTGTAGCATTTTCAAAATTAAAATTCATTTTAAAATCATATTTACATTCAGCTTCTTCAGAAGTAGTAAGTTTCAAACCATTATCATAATAAATCCTTATTATTCTTGGTCCAAATTTATCAATCTTCACATCAAAACTAGTTGAGTTCTCAGCAATATTTCCAGCAGCATCTTCACACTTAAAATTCAAAGTATATCTTCCTTGTCCTAAACTTGTTAAATCATAATCATGTAAACTTGAACCATTTCCATCTTCATATAAAAATTTATCACTATAACTATTTCCTTCCCATTCACAAACTGCTTTTCCATTTTTTGCACCTCCAGAAGTTTTTAATCTTAATTTTGTATTAACTGGTTCAACATTTGAGATAATTACTTCTCCTTTTTCTGGGATTACATCATCAATAGATAGTTTAGAATCAGAGGTATATAATTCATAAATATAACTATCTACCATTGTATTTAAATTTTCAGAAGTATCTCTGCATCTAAAATAAAATCTAGTATTTTTATCTAATTCACTTAATGTTGCATTGCATTCCCATCCAAATTGAGTAAATTCAGCAGGGTCTGTAACACAACTCATCGAATTCTCCATCTCATCGAATTCTTTATCTTCTAAACTCCATTTACATTCAGAAGGCTCATTAATGTAAGCTTTAATATTTTTTTCTTTTACACCATATTCAAGATAGGAATTTTTTATAGGATTTGTAATTATTACCCTTGGAGCAGTAAAATCAGGACCAGGATTAATACATGTTTTAATATGATATGCTTCAGGATTAATCCTGCCACTTGCACTCTTACACTTAACATAATAATCTATTTTTCCAAGTTCTACTATTTGTTCTTCAGTTAAATTATATTTATTTTTAAAAGCTTCAGGATTTGGAAAAAACAATTTCAACATATGGGCAGGCAAAATATAATTTCCTTTTATCCCAAAAAAATCTCCCATTTCATTATAATCTTGTTTTGGATCTGTTCCAATTTTACATTTTGCAAAAGGTTCAACTTTAATTCCAATATCAACAGTTGAATAAGCTTCAATACATCCATTATTAGTTTCATTAACTACTTCAAAACCATTTTCTTGAACATTATGATATTTAAATCCTTCACTAATTGCAGTTTCAAAAGGAGTTATTACAGGAATAGTTTCATTAACAGGCTTGCTCACACATAATTCATTTCCAGTTCCTTTATTAATAAAATGACATAACTGCCCTAAACTTTCACATCTATATTCAGTACAAGGAAAACTAACTTTATTACACTCATTACACTTATCACCCCCATCAATAGGCTCCCATTTCACACAACTAAAATAAACATGTTTATGAACTATTATACAAGGCATAAACAACAAAAAAGCAAGCATAGCTGCAAGCATTGAAAATATAAGGCTTTGTGTAATAACAAAAGCAATTAATCCTGCTAACATTGCAGCAACCATTGAAAAATCTCCATTTGCAGGATCTTCTCCTGGTTCTATTTGAGCTTCAATTCCTGCCTTTGTACTTGAAATAGCACTAGTATATCTTGCAAAACCAATAGGGTCCATTGCAATATTTCCTAAGCTTCCTCCAATAGAACTTGGGTCTTCTAAATCTTCTGTTAATATTTTCAACAATAAAGGAGAACCATAAGCTCCTGCACTTGTAAGTAATTCTTTTTCAAATGCAGATAAATTAGAATTCTCCTCTCTTTCAACAGTAGGCAAAAGTTCTGGATTTAATGTATTAAAAAAATCAAAATCTCCAGGATCAGCAGGTTCACCATCAAAAACATTACCATTAGAAAAACCTTCAGTATCACCACTTCTTAATCTACCAGGATTTCCACCTCCAACAACCCTAATATTATAACCTTCATCACTATAATCTCCAAGATAATTAATATAACCTCCACAATCTCCAAGAGCAACACAAAAATCATTCATTTCTTGTGTAAAATAATTAGTATGACATTTGCAATTATCAATACAACCCGGGCAAGTTATTCCTCCAACTAACCATGTTGAAGTGCATTTCATTGTTGCAATATCACAAATACCATCAGCAGGACTTGCCTGATAATATGCAGCTTCTATTAAATTTCCATCATCATCATAAATATCTTCTTGCAATAAATCATATCCAGGAGGATAATGCGGAAGACAAACATCAAATTTAAAACTATTTACCATATTAATATGCTTAACCCAGCAATCAACATTATCTTCACATTTTTGCTTCATTTTTTCAGTATCTTTTTCTTTATTATATTCTAAACACCCCCTCCATTGATTGACTCTGCAAGCAGCTTGAGAAAATTCTTCACCATTACCTAATAAACTATCTTCTTGAACACAAATTTCATTTCTATAATCAGCACAAGGATCTAATCTTTCTAAACCCATATAACATATATGTCTCATATGTCTGCTTCCAGCAGGATCTTTTCCATCCCCTATAATTCCATCATAACTACACCATGACTCCCCATTCTTTCTATCTGTTATTCCATCTCCATCAGTATCGCAATTCACATCCTTACATTCATATCTGCTTCCAACTTTTCCACAATAAGTTCCCCTATATAAATCACAATCTTTAGCAACATCTTCTTTATTTCCACAAGAATCAAACCAATAAACATCTTCTTCTCCTTCAATACAACCAGTATGATTTTTTGCATCACAAACAGTATCTAATTTAGAATCAGAGCAAAACTTGCCCTCTCTATTAAAATTAGCTTCACTTCCAGTTCTTTTAACACATTCATACAATGTGGTAAAAACACATTTTCTTTCTCCATCAGAATCATAAATACAAGCACCTTCTTTATTTCCTTCAACAGAAAAAAGACATTCAATTTCAGATCTAATATTAGAATTCCATTCAGTAGGAATATCTTTATTTTCAGTATTTCCTTCCCATTCACAATTTCTTTCAGTAGTCCATATTGCTTGATCATTAAGAATGCAACATCCTTCAATACACTCTTGAATATTGCAAGCATCATTAGGAGAATATTCTCCATCTATTTTTTCACAATCTCTTTTTGAAGTTCCTTCATTACACAAACCATTATTAGAACTAACACAACATCCTATTTCACAAAAATCAGTAAACTCACAATCAGTTGGAGCTATTCTAAAATCAGGATTACAAGTTTCAGAAGAAGTAGTTTGACAACTATTCCCTCCACTTGTTTCCTCACAGCAAACCTCTCCATACTCAGCAGCATCAACACTTTCAACTTCTTCAAAAACTTCATAAATCATATAACTAAATGCAAAAACAGCAATAACTAAAACACAAATTTGAAAATAACTCACACATGCTTTCTTAGTCCATAAATTTTGTTTTATTATCATTTTATTTTTTTACCTCATTTTTTGATTTTATTATCATTTAAAACCCCTCTGGCAATTTACAGCTTCTAACAGCAAAAACAAATTCTTGTTCAGTTGCCCTCTCTTTTATAACATATATAATATCTGCTTCACCAGTTATAAGTTTTGTTACATCAAATTCATTATAAAGTATCATAAACCCTAATTCATCAAAAGTACAATAATGTGTTTCTTGATTTACAACTTTCATTGCAATATTTGCAAAATCATAAATTGGATGAGACATATGCATTGTAAACTCATTAAAATCCCTAACCTCATCTCCTCTTGACATTTTAAATTTCTTATCTATCTCAACAATAATATTCTTAGACTGCAATTTTGTTATCAACTTCATATCAGATATATCAATATCATATCTATTTTCTAACTTGCTTTCTAAATCAACAAAACACTCAAGAACTTTTGGAGTTATATAATCAGTAATCTCATTTTCAATATGTTCAACTAATAATGGTCTTTGATTCACACAAGGCCAGTAATAATCTACATTATAACAAAGATAAGTAATCTCTTCATCATCATATCTTATAAATCCTTTAGGATTAATATCTCCTCCTTGCTTGCTTAAAATTTCAAGCGCATCTTCAACAGCTTCCCGAGTACAACCCTCAATATATGCTTGAGGATTATTTTCATCAAGAACTTTAATTTCAGGAGCCTTAAATAAAAGAAAAAGAATTATCAATATAACAACCATTATTAATCCAATTATTATAAAGATTGCAATCTGTGCTCCCCTATTCATCTTTTCATAAACATTTATTTTAACAACCATAAATTCACCCCATCTTTTTTTATTCTTTCGATCTTATTCTCAATAATTAATTCAAGTAAATATTTTTCAGCAGTATTCCAGCTAACTCCAAGAAATTTAGCAAGTTCCGAACTTGTTATCACCCTCTTTTCCCTCAGAAGTTTTAATATCTTCTCGTTTTGTTGTTTAATCATCATATATTCATAAGCTTATTCTTTCTTATTTACATAACAACATGCCTAATAATATTAGTAAGTTAATACCTATTGATTAACATAAGTATTATATTATGAAGGTACATAGTTATATATAAATGTTTTGGTGGAGAAAAAATAAAGATTTAGGGATATATCCTAAAATTAGCAACCCTAATCCATTCAATTGCTTTTTCCAAATCTCCCTCTACGATTTTCCCTAAAGAAAGATTATCTTTAAACCCTTTTTTATTAAGTTCAGCATAAATTGTAGAACCATCTTGATAAAATTTAATAGCACTCATTATGGGAATATCTATTTCAGGAAATCCTGGTCTGCTAATTAAAATATCACTATGATTATTAAATGCAACTGTTGAAACTTTTCCATATTCATAACTCAACCTCAAAGCTACTTTTTCATCATCTGAAATTTCATATTCTGTTATTATATAATCTGTTAATGGCATTTTATCTTCTTAAAAATTTAGAAGTAATATTTTATAATAAAAAGGGTTTTTAAAACTTTAGTGTTTTGAAGCTAAATCCCAAATCAAATCTCAATAGAAATTAGCTAATTTTTTCAAAATTAGAAGTATTTAATAAATTTCATCTGGCTCTGCCAAGATGAAATTTCTCTTTATCTTAATAGTCTAAAATTTAAGAGAGCTATGGCTAGTAACTTTCTCTTTTTGGAGTATTTCTTTACTGCTTAGCTCGAACCCACAACAAAAGACCATGTTCATTCGCATATTGATAACAAATCACAATCCGAATATTATAAGCTAGAAATCTCATAGCCATTTCTCGTCTTCTCATTCTTGCTCCTTTAGAATCTAATCTATCTCCATAACGTTTTTTCAACGCTGCAAAAACAGCTTCAACTTTTGGACGTTGATTATAAATACTTTTACATAACATTGGTAAAACTTTCCAAAGTTTAAACAAATATTTCCATGCTGGATGGCTCTTTGGTTTTGCAGTATTTCCTTTTTTGAATGGAATAAACACAGCTCCATTTCTATCGAAAACATATTGCACGTTTTTACGTGCAAGATATCCAACATCTGCAAGGACAAATCCAAGAAACTTAAATGGTGCTAACAATCTTTTGAAAAATGGAGAGTCATGTCTCTTTCCTTTTGTAATAAACCAGTTCAAAATCACATGTACATCACTGCAAACAGCAATGTGAATTTTATCACATTCTCGTCGAGAAATTGGCCTTTTTGCTCTTAATGAAAACCAAACACTTCTTCCAACAATTCTTATTCCAGAAGCATCAAGAAGAATGTTCAATTTTCTTTTCATCCAATCTTCTAATAAGATTGAATTTATTGTTCTTAATAAATCCATTTTTGTTTGTGCTAAACCTCTTTGAATTGTGCTTTTCCCTGGAAGAATTTGCAAGTCCAAAAGTTTGCAAATCCTTAAATCTGTCCTCATTTCTATTTCATAGTCAGCATAAGTCTTTCGCAGTAGAATCCGAAAAATACATAAAGATAAAACCATACGATAATCATATGGTTTAGGTCCAGGCTTTATTGAATTATTTTCTGGTAGAATCATTATGATTTTCAGAATTAACTCAATCGCCTGAACAAATAGAATCTTTTGTACTTGGGACTCCACTTGTGGATTGAGCCGAGTAATCGGCTCTCCCATGTGCAACCTCCTTTTTATTATTAGAAATAACAAATTAATTGAGTTCAATTAATTTGGGATGTAGCTGTGTTTTGAAAAATAATATTTATCATCTATTTTTTAATTCAAAGTTTTCTTTTGCCTTATCTAAAGTATCATATTTTCCAATAATATTTCCATCAATATCATAAACATAATACTCGTTTCCCATATTTGATCTCCAGATTCTTCCGATTTGATTTTCTTGAGAATTTAAAATCTTAAAATCTGCTCCTGCTTTACTATTATCATAACCTCTATAACTATATTCTCTAGCCCTTTGAATATCCTCGAAAATTCCTTCCCCAAAACTTTGAGTTTTTGGTTTTGAATACCATTCATGTAGTGCTCTTCCTTCAAATGCTTTTTTTGCATCCTCTAATTGAATATAAGATCCTATTTTTTTATTATCAGGACCATAAACATTAAGTTTAGCAAACATGCCTTCTCCTTCATTTTTTATAGTTCCTATAGTATTCCCTCTTGAATCAACAATTTTTATATCTGCATATCCTGCCTTAGCATCATAAGGACCTTCATAACTATAAGGAATAATTTCGACATATTTCCCTTTCATATAACTATCAAAATCAGAAGGAGTCATTGACATTTTAGAATCAATTAAACTTCCTGGCCAAGAAGATGCTACAATTTTATATTCTCCTGTATCAGTATCTAATCTAAAAACATCACTTCCAATACCTTTTATAGCAGGATCTTTTACAAGTATATCTCCTGCATTTCTTTGCTCTAAAGGAGAAATCATTTTACCCCTCATTCTTAAATCTACTTTTGGAGTCAGAGTATAAGCTCCATTTGGCAATATTCCTTTTTTTATAGCATCATTTTCTCTTTCAATAAGTCTTGTAGTTATTGGGCCTATAAGTTCTTGTTTATCAGAAAATTTTATTTTTCCATCCATATCAATATTTATAAATTTATAATCCTCATTACCTTTTTTATATAAAACAGATTCACTATCTAAATCAATAATAAAAGTTTCATCTTCATTAGTTCTATAAACTTCTATATTATCTTCAGTATAATATGCTTCAGTAATTATTGTACTTGATTCTAATCTTATACGATTTCCAGAAAAACTTTCAGTTCTTTTTTTCAAAAGATTATCCAATCTTTGAAATGCTCTTCCAACTTCCCTACATTCACTACATATATTAATAGTACCATATTCATCTATTATCAAATTATGAGTTTCACCATTATTATCAGTATATCTTGAGTTTAGATTTATATCTGCAATATCTCCCATTACATTTACTCCCCGATTATCAATAAATAAACCCCCTTTTTTATCTGATATATCTATATTTATTTCTCCATTTTCAACAGCATTAGAAATAATATTTGTTTTTCCATCTTGAAAAAAGCTTTCATATATTCCCATATTTAATATAAAATCAACATTTTCAATGTCAATTGTTTCCACACCATTGTCATTGTAGTATTTAATATAGGCTTGATTATCATCAGAAGGTTTCCAGTTTATATCATTAGAATAAGATATTTTCTCAGCAATACCTGTATAAGTTGTTGTTATACCATCTTGATCAGTTTCTTTTTCACCAATATGCCAGGTTTCAATATCCATGGCTCCAAGATTCCTATATGCACTAAAATAAGTTCCTTTTTCAATATCAATATGCCCATCAGAATAAATACTTACTGAACCAACAAAGTCAAAAAGAAGATTACCATTAATCATATCTATTTGACCTACAGTATCCTCACTAGATAAAGTAATTTTATCATCTGAAAATTTTAAATTAAGAGGTTTAAAAGAATCCGCTGTGCCAGCATATTCTTTTCTATTAATTTCAATAACACCCTCCCCAATATCAAAACTACCATCTTCAGCTTTTGAAATTCTTCCATTAGAAATCTTTACTTCATTAGTTTCACCTTCATTTATTACAATAGACCCATCTTTTAATATTTTAGAACCTCTAGGCAAATCTTTTAAATTAACAAATATTTTTTCATTTCCTCCAGGAAGTTCTTCTCCATCATCTCCTTGAACAGTTGTTAAAGTAGATATAGCTCCTTTATCTTCTGGAAAAGAATTTACAATCTTAGCTCCTGATTCAACTATAATTCCATCTCCCCCATTAGAATTAACATATGCTTGAGGATCTTCAATATAATTTTCATAATAATTAACAACAACTTCTTTTGCAGCAGAAACAAAAGAAACTAATAAAATAATAAAAATTAACAAAATAAATATATTTTTAAATTTCATTCTCCTTCAACCTCCCAATCATAATCAGCAGCATAAGCATATATAAAAGGATTATTTTCATTTCCAAAAATTAATGTATAAACAACATCATCGTCCTCAACATTTATTGTTTCAAAAGTAAAATCATTTGATGATGCTAATTGAGCAATAAATCCAAGAGGAATTTCATTTGGAGTTTTTTTCTGTTCTTCAATAATCTGTTTAGAAATATCATAAGCTTTTTTTAAATCACTTGAAACACTAGAATCAAATTTTTTAAACTCAACTATCTTCTCTCCTGCCTGCACACTAATTGGATAATCTATATTAACTTGGACTTCATTATCTAAAACATCTAATGATTTTACATTTATTTCAGATGCTTTAATTTCATAACTATTCTCAAAAATTTTAAAATCATTTAAACAATAATCAAGATTATCTTCCACATACTCAGAAATCTCTTCCTCTATTTTATTTATTTCAGGAATCTTGTTTTCTCCAGCAGACCAGTAATAAGGTATATTATAAAAAATATAATACTTACTTAAAACAGGTTCATTATAATAACCTCCTTGCAATCCTACAAATTCAACTCCTTCTTTTAATGTTTCATCAAGACATAATTGAACAAAAGAATGAACAGAATCTGTTTCTAATACAGATTTAGATTCTTGATTTTTATTTGTATTAAGATAAATCAAAACTCCTACAATCCCTATAACTACAATAGCTACAACAATAAATATAGTAACTTGTCCTCTTTTCATAAACCTTTTAAGAAACAATACTTTTTAAAACTTCCTCTAATCCTCAATTCAGACTACTACTTGGTCACTTATGAATTAAATATTCACCAAGCATCAGTCCTCACTCTCTACTCTTGGAGCCAAAATAAAAGACAACTCAATTAAAGGAGTATTAAATTCTAATTTAAGAGGATAATCATTTGAAAAATTAATAACTACCTTATCAGTTAATTTAGTTGCTTTAATCATCTTCTGCAAATATTCTAAAGAATATTTTGATTCTGCTTGTTCAGCCTGAATATTTACTTCATCACCAAACTCTGATTTAAATGAATTTAAAGAACCCTTGGCTTGTATAATAAACTTATCAGCTTCTGAAACAAAACTGCAAGAATCAGCAACAACAGCACAATCTTCAATTGCTTCTGAAAAATCCAGAGAATTCATTTCAATCTTACTTGTAAAATCTAAATTAGGAATTGGTTTTTCTTCACCTTCAACATCAATTAATGCTAAATTAAACTCTTTTTTAATCTTATCTTGAATTTGCAATTTTAATTCATTTTCTTGTTTTGTAATAATCAAAACACTTCCTGCTTTTACTCTTCTTAAAACAGCTTTCAAACTTTCTAAACTAACTCCTAAAACTTCATCGTTTTCAACTTCAAATTGAGAAAAACCAGTGTTAGGCAATTTAAATAAAATCATAGCTACATTTGCAGGATCAATAGCACTAATACTCAGTCCTTCTTTATTGACCTTCAATCTTACTTCTAAAACCATCTCAGAAAGAATTCCAATAATCTCTGAAAATATTTTAGGTTTGTCTAATTTTAATAACATCTTTTATTAAAAATAAAACCCCAACTTACTTTTAAAGATTATGATGTTAGAGAATAAGTTAGTATATAAATATAAAATGATTAATAAGCAATACTAATAACTAAACCAAAGGAGGCAAAATCCATGAACAATTCTCAGCCTAATTTTGAAAAAATTAAATCAGAAAAACCAGAACAAGAAAACCAAATTAAAAAACCAGAATCTGAAGAACAAAAAAAAGAAATTTCTCACAAAGAACAAAGAATTAGAGATATAACATTTATCCATTATTCACAATCAAGTATTCAAAAAGCAATTTATGAATTTTCTAAAAACAGAGAATGCATCCCAAGATATTATGAAGGTTTTGGAAAAAGGCCTGACAATTTCCAGTATCAAGGAGATATTTTAGAGCAAGTTAAAAGAGGAGCAACTTCATTTCATTGTTCAGAAGAACTATGGGAAGACCCTTTAGAAATTTCAACAGATTTATCAAGACAAGAATTAGATGATTTAAGAATTGGTTGGGACTTGCTTTTAGATATAGATTCTCCTTATTTAGAATACAGCAAGATTTATACACAACTTCTTGTCAGTACTTTAAGATTTCATAGTGTTGAAAATTTTTCAATAAAATTTTCAGGAAGTAAAGGTTTTCATATAATCATCCCTTGGAAAGCTTTTCCAGAACAAATTTATAATCAAAAAACAAAAAACATGTTTCCTGAATTTCCAAGAATAATCTGTGAATATTTAGCAGATATTATAAAACCAAAACTTGCAGATGAAATTTTTAAAAATCAAACCTTAAAAGAACTAGCTCAAAGAACAGGGAAAAAAGAACAAGACCTAATAATTGACGAATGTCTTTCTTGCCATAGGCCTGCAACAAAAAAATATCAAGTAAAATGGATTTGTGAAAACTGCAAAAACATTGAAGAAGTTTTAAAAATAGAAAATAATAAAAGAATTCCACTTTGCCCTAATGAAAATTGCAGAAAACCTTTAATTGAAAAATCAAGAAAAGAAATTTTATTCTGTGAGTTCTGTAATTTAACTTCAATTAAAAGCCCTGAAATGTTTGCAAAATCAAGAGCAAAAACAGAAATCCTTATTGATGCGGATTTAATTCTTGTAGCACCAAGACACTTATTCCGTATGCCCTACTCCCTCCATGAAAAAACAGCTCTTTCATCAATTGTAATTGATAAAGATAAAATATCAGAGTTTCAAATTACAGATGCAAAACCCTTTAAATCAGAAATAAAAAACTTTTATTTAGAACCTAAACCAGGAGAAGCAAAAGAACTTTTACTCCAGGCTTTAGATTGGCATGAACAAAAACAAAAACAAGACAATATTATTCAAGAAAAAAAACAATCAACTCCTGCATTCTCAAATCAAAAAAAAGATTATAAGGATTATAAAAGAATCATAATTGAAAACCCAAGTGAAGAAATCTTCCCTCCTCAAATAAAACTTATTCTTCAAGGAGTAAAACAAGATGGTCGTAAGAGAGCTTTATTTATTTTGCTCAGTTTTTTAAGATATTTAGGAGTTCCAGAAAATGAAGCAGAAAAAAGAATTAATAAATGGAATGAAAAAAACTATCTTCCCCTAAAAAAAGGATATATGCAATCTCAATTAAACTGGTATTATAGAAATCCTCCAAAACTCCCTCCTAATTTTAATAATCCCATCTACAAAGATCTTGGAATCGACAAACCTGACCAATTAGCAATGCAATTAAAAAACCCTGTTAATTATGCAATTAAAAAGTATTTTGGGATGCAAAGAAGATGAAAATATTTATTCCAATAATTAAAACCACAAATTATATAAATAAGAAAATTATAGGGATAATATAGAAAATATAACAATGCCTATGGAAAAATTTATGAAAATGGAACAAGAATTAGAAAGATTAAAAGAACTTGAGAGGGTTGATTTTGATTTAGTTAAGCAATTCAAAGAAGGTCTAGAAGATCTTAGGCAGGGAAAAATTAGGAGGGTTGCCTAATTTTCTTGTAATATTTTTTCTAAAAGATATCTGCATTCATTTAGATACCTTAGAATTCTATTAATTGTTTCTTGTTGAGTCTTTTTATCACTTATTGCAACAACAAGAACTGCTTGTAAATTGTCATAGACTAAATAATAAATCCTTTTTTCTTCTAATCTTTTTTCTCTTAAAACCCTAATCTGCAGTTGGTCACCAACATAAGGATTTTCTTTTAATTGTTGAAAAAGGTTCTGGATTCTTTCTTGATATTCTCCTGATAACTTTTCAAATTGTTTATCAAATTTTTCAATAGTGTAAACAGCATACCTCATAATTAAATAAAGTTAAAGATATATTTAATATTACCTTATTTTTGAAATTTTTAATGTTGATGTTTTATGAGGTATGATAAAACCCCTCTAGTTACGCAGTTAAGAAATATTTTGCTATGAGATAAGTTTGATTTATAATGCTAAATTTTAGTATATAACCTATAGAATTCTAAAAAGGGCTAATCATTTAAAGACT
>CAYRKK010000002.1:0-42215 GCA_964424875.1 Candidatus Woesearchaeota archaeon | reverse complement strand
TTCGCTTAATTATAAGCTTTATTGGTCCGTTTTTGCATCAATCACCAAATTTTTTATTATGGTAGAAATCTATTTGATTTTATAGGTAGAGTATTAAATTTATTTGTTGTTTGGGTTGGCTTGTTCATCACTAAGTTTATCATATCTTCCAGATAAAATAGGACCTCCAGTAGCAGTTTCTGTTTCAGGGTGATATAGTTTTGTTTCTCCAGGGTTTCTTTTTAAAACAAAATAATTGTCTAAAGAATAAGCTACTCTGTATCCTTGTTTTTTATGAAATTCTAAAAAATCCATTTTGAAAAATAGGTTATTTGATTTATAAGTTTTTGCTAATATCAGAGATTAGTTGTTATTTTTTGAAAATAAATAATTTAATAATTGTTGTTTTTATAAGTTGCTGAAGAGGTAGTGTATTGGATTATTAAAGTTCCAAAAACTAAGAAAGTAAGAGGTTGGTAAAAGATATTATCTTTTTGAATAAATCATATACTCAATAATTAATGTGAATATTGGAAATAATGCACTAAGAACAATGTTTGTATCTTTTCCAATGTTTGTTGTTTGCAAAATAAAAAAGATAATTAATCCTAATATGATTGCCTGTAAAATTCAGAAGATGTAGAATATATTTTTGTTTGTCATTTTTTACCTTCTTTTAATTTCTCTACAATGAGAATAGATTTTACTTTTGCACCATAACACAAGAATAGAGTTGTAACATCGGGGATTATTGAAATGACTTCTCCTTTTAGATTATTAAGAAAGTTCTCTAGCATCTCTGGTTCTCTTGCTAATTTAATATTTAATTTGTGTATTTTATATTTCATTTTTTCTTTTTAGATGTTAGATATGTAATTAAAAATCCTACACCTAAACCAATAAGGGTGAATGCTAGAATTGCCATGGGAAATTCATTTACTAAAAGTAAGCCAAGCCCAAGCCCAATAAGTAAGAAAGCAGGCACAGGCCATTTACTCATATCAGATTCTTTCTTTTGCTTTTTCATAATATATAATTGAAAATATATTTTATAAATGTTATGGGATGAAATTTTTTGTATGCACTACTGACCTATGTAGTCTATCTTTTACACATAAATTTGGGAAATTTCATTAACCCAAATTGTTTTACTAATCATTATCTTATAAATATTTCTAGCTTTGGAGAGGAGTAGCTTTAAAGATAATTACCAGATATCTAAGATAAAGAGATTTCGGTTAGGCTTGTCTTCTTGAAATCTAACTTAAAACTAATTTGTAGTTGCCTACGGCCCATGTCAGTAGGGAGCACATGTGATGAAATTTTTATAGTGCAAAGCTTTAAATTCTTAAAAATATAATTTATATTATTCAAAATAATAAAATTATTTAGGAGGAAAAATGCCAAGAAATAATGTAACAAGAAAAGTTAAAGCAAGAAGCAAACAAGCTCGACGCAGAAAATCTCGTCAAAGAAAATTAAAAGGGTAATTTTATTAAAAACATAAAGATTTAAAATTTTAAGATGATTTATTTTTAATAAGCTAGTTTTAAGGGTATTGCCGAGCAAAAGTATTTTTAGTAAAAGATTTAAATAAGAAATTGCTTTTGGGAGTAAGGTTGCTAAGATAGATTGCAAAACATGGCAGTTAGTAAAAATATTAACAATCATCTAAAAATTCTTCCATCTCTTTTTTATTTCTTATTATCTCCACAAAAAACCAACCATTATCAACAAAAACGTTTTTAATATTAATCTTAGTCCTTGCTGTTTCATCAGGAGTTATGATTTTCCTGTTGCAGGGAGATATTATATAGCACATCATTCACAGATTATTTTAATGTTTTATCCCTCTTCAATAACTCTGCGTTCGGCAGGAACATCAAACCCCCTAAACTTAAAAAATTAAATAACTTGTTTTAAACAATATGTTTTTATACCCCCTTCCCTTATCCTATCAATGAAAAAAGAAGTGATAATTATGTTTCTATTAGGAATACTTTTAATCCTGCCTTTAGCCTTAACCTAGGAACAATCCCAAACATATTCTGGAGCTAATAGATTTGTTGATAATATTAAATTAACTTTTTCAGGAGAAGACAATAAAGTTAAAGAAGCAATCTGATAAATTAGTTTACAAGATACAATCTTTAATAAATCCCTTAGTTATGTAGAATGTTCTTGATGCAACTTTTTTAAGATAATAGGAAATTGCTTTTCTATTGCCTATTGCTACATATACAACAATTTTCCCAAAATCTTTTGCTGCTTTTACTGCTCCTGAAAAATCACCATCATTAGATATTAAGTAAGCTTCATCATAAATTCCTTTTTCAGCATCAAGAGCTAAATCTAAAGCAAGATTAACATCACTTGCTTTTTCAACATAAAATATCTTTCTATCTCTTTTTCTTTTTTCTAGTCTTCCAAAAATTATGCTTAGTTTATCTATCTTTTTAAGTTCATCAAAGAATTTCTGTTGTTCTAAATATTGTTCTGGATGTGTCTTTTGAGTTAAAGGAGCAATGTAGTAATTAATCCTAATTAGCTCATTGTTTCCAGCTATTTTTTTACAAAATTTTTCTATATTTATCTTGACATTAAATTTATTTTTAATAGAAAAATAAAAATTACTTCCATCAATATAAATTACAATCTTTTTATTATTAGAATTTTTCATTTAGGATAGCATGGGGATTTTGCAACCCCCATGGACTTAATTAGCATATTTAAGAATGGAGTATTTATATAACTTTCTGTTATCTAAAATTAGAAGTAATTTGATAAATTTTCTCTCTCTTAATTCACCATGAAAAACTGGTTATTGTCAACAAAAGTATTCTTCCACCAGAATGAATGATAGTTTATAGAAAACATTATATAGAATAGATGATTAAATAGCTCATGGAAAAAGATAAAAGAAATATTGAAGATAAAACAATATTGGATAAATTTGTTGAAGAATTTTGTGAAATTATAAGTGAATATGTTAAATATATTATTTGTTCAGGATTTGTTGCAATTGCTCATGGAAGAACAAGAGGTACAGAAGATATAGATATGATTATTGAAAAATTATCTAAAGAAAAGTTTATAGAGATGCATAAAGAATTAAATAAAAATGGTTTTGTGTGTATTCAATCAGAAAATCCAGATTTAATTTATAAAGATTATTTGGAAAATGGAGATAGTGTTAGGTATGTTTATGATGAAGAAGGTTATTTTCCTCCAGAAATGGAAATAAAATTTCCAAAAGATGAACTTGATGAAGAACAATTAAAAGATAGAGTTAAAATTCCTTTAACAGGAATTGATGTTTACTTTGCAAGTATTGAATCAAATATAGCTTTTAAAGAGGAATATCTTGCATCAGAAAAAGATATAGAAGATGCAAAACATCTTAGGATAATTTATAAAGATAAATTAGATGAAATTAAAATTAAAATAATTAAAGAAAAAATAAGGAGACTTCGTTATGGAAAAGATAAATAAAAAAAGAGATAAAACACATGTGGAACAAATAGAAAGATGGGCAAAATATGTTCGCGAAAATCCTGATAAATGGAAACCTAGGTTCAAGGGATTTATTGATTCCCAGATAATTATGGCTAGAAGGTTTTATAAAAAATTAGCTGAAACTGAAGGGGGAAAAGAAAAAATAAAATTACTAAGAGGGTTGAAGTGATTGTAGGGGTTGCTAAATTTCTATAGAGAGTTTTGATTTTTAGACTTTTCAAAATTATCTAAAAAAACTTTTTAAATATTTGCTCACGCTCATATGTTAATTTTTTATAAAATGATTTATCTCTAAATTCATTAAAATCTGCAGTATAATTTCTATTTTGATTAAACCAAATCATATTAAAATAAAAATCTACTTCTTGCATAATCAATGAGTCAGAATCAGCAAGTATTTTTACATCTGATTGAAGATTATAATTAATTATATTGTTTCTTGCAAAATTTGAAGAGCCCATTAAAATAATATTTTTATTGTCTTTTCTTTTAAAAACTGCTAACTTTGTATGAAATTGTTCCCCCTGAGAATCATACCACCTTATTGCAATTTTTCCATCACTTCCTTTAAATAATTTCTCTGCAACAGGTTTATTTGGAACTCCGAACTTTTTTACTCCAAAATAATTTTCATTAGTATCTAAAATAATCTTGATGTCAACACCCCTTTTAGAAGCAGATAATAACTTTTCAATAACTTTTTTATCAGATAATAAGAAAACAGCAATTTCAATAAAATCTCCTTTAATACTTTTATCAATCTCATTTTTTAAAGAATATAACAATCCTTCGTCTGCAAAATATTGGACAGATATCTCGCCTACTTCATCTGAAACATTTTCAAAAAAATATTCTATTTTTTCATTTGAGATTAAACCTTCTTTTTTTTCAACACCATAAATATCTCTCCATATTTTATCTTCAATATAAATTCCAATATTAGAATTAGCACTACTCATATCATGAGGATTTGCCGAAGTAATTAAAGAAGCTATTTTATCTCCTTTATCTGTGATTATTAGTTTTCTATGGTCTAATCTTTTTTTATTTATCTTAAAGAAATAATTTATAAGATCTTTTTCTCCTAAATCTTGTTTTTTATTTGGAGATGAAAAAATAATATTAATACCTAAATCTTCTAACTCGTACAAATGTTCTCCCTTGTAATTATTAATCACATTAAAGTAATCAGTTATAAAATATATCTCTATATCAGGTTTGTTGTTTTTTTTATTAACTAATTTATCTGTTAATTCTTGAGTAAGATTCCTATAGACTGGTTTGTCAGTAGAACCAAATAAGAACATATCTAAAATTATGAATTTTTCAGCATTATCTACCATTTCATAAACTTTATTAAAAATTTCATGTTCGTAAACAAGGTTTCCTTTATCATCTTTATAAGTTAAATCATAAAGAAAGTCTATGTTCTCATCTGGAACATTATAAACTTCTCCTTTAAAAATCCTTCCTGATGGAGTAAAACCATAGATAAAAACAACTATAATTAATAAGACTCCGACAATAATTAGTGAATTATAAATAAATTTTTTTCTCTTTTTAATCATCAAATAAAGAAAGAGTGTTACTATAAAAATATAACTAAATAAAAATATAATGTGACAGGATATGAATGCTTTGAATTGTTAAAACAATCCATATATCTTATTAGTGCGAGGGTAGAATGATTTTCTTTACCATAAACTCAATTATCTTTAAGCCTATAATCAAAACAATCAACCCAATAACAATAAGTATTAAATGAGCCCAAATAGGAACACCTTGCGAAATATCAATAAATCTATTTAGAAATTCATAATTTCTCCAAGGAATTGTTAATAGGTATGCTATAATAAATCCTATGACTGCAATATAGTACTTTTCTTTTGAATCACGCCATTGTTTCCAGTTCATAGTATTATAGTCTAAAATATATTATATAAATATTGTGTGAATTTAATTTTACTAATGAAAAGGTTTAAATTTTTAAAATAAGAAATTGCTTTTGGGGATGGGTTGTTAATAACAACCTTTTTTAGAAAAAAAGGTTCTTAGAGTCCAAAAAACTATAATAGGGCACTATACTAAAAACTACCAAAAAGTTTATATAATTCTTTATCTTAATAATATCAACTTCCCCGCCTTCAGTGGATTCATCCATCGAATCGCGGGTTTAATACTCCCCACTGATCAGTGATTTCCATCATCGAACAGTGGGTTTAATTTTAAAATGGAAAAAGCAATAATTCTTATAGATGGTGGATACCTGCATAAGGTTTTAAAGAGGAGTTATAATTCAGTGAAAATTGATTATAATAAATTCTCAGGGGTTATCTGTACAGAACTAGATCTAGAGAGATTAAGAACTTATTACTATACTTCTATGCCAATACAAAGAAAAAATAATCCTGAAGATGAGAAGAGATATTCAGGTATTCAAAGGTTTTTATCTAATCTGAGAAGATTGCCTAGATTTGAAGTTAAACTAGGAAAACTCCAATTAATTGGAGGGCAATTTAGACAGAAGATGGTTGATGTCTTAATATCAATAGATATTATAAAAAAATCATATGGTGGTGAGATAAAACATATTATATTAATTGCAGGAGATGCAGATTTTGTTCCAGCTATTAAAACAGCGAAAGATGAAGATGTTATAATTCATTTATTTTATCATCCTTCATCTGTGCATAATGAATTGTTAGATGAGGTTGATGAATCTTATAAAATATCTGATGAATTTATTAATAAGATAAAAAACACAAACCTTTAAATTCTCAAAATATTGTATATTTTTATGCCAACATCGCATACAGAAAATCTTTTTGATTTTCTGTCTCATTCAAATTTAAAGAATTTGAAGATAAGGGTATTGCCGAGCAAAAGCAATTTTAGTAAATGTATAGAATAAGAAATTGCTTTTGGGGGTTGTTAAGATGGGTTATGAAAGTGAGGTACAAGGTGGAAAATTAAGAAAATGGAAAGAAAAAATGTAATATATGGTTCATATCTTGTTTGCCATGAATATATTGAAGAAGTTGGAGAGTTTCTTGGACAATTCTTTAATGAAGATAAAGGGGAATATAATCATCCAGGATGGATAACTTTTTTTATTCCAAATACAGATTTTAAAGTAAACTTAATTAAAGGCAAAGATCAAGAAATCACCCAAAATATGACTTTTGAGATTGATGCTAGTTCTATAGAAAATCTAAAAAAATATGCTAGAAAGCATAACTGCAAAATTGATAGTTTTATTGCAACAGAAACAGGCAATAATTATAAGTATCATTATATTGAAATTATTAGTCCAGCAAACATCTGCAAGATAGAAATAAGTTATTGTGAAGATGTTAAACAATAAGCTTTAAATTACCAAAAAGTCACTCATATTCATGCCAACATCGCATAATGGTATTGCACCGGCTTGCTAAGCCGGACCCTTCGGGGTGCCCCGGTTCGATTCCGGGTGTTGGCGTAAAATTTAAATAAATAAATTTTAAGGTATTAAAATGGCAATTAATGAAAATTTTTTTGGAAAAATAAATGATTTAGATGAATCAATTCAAAAACATATTAAAAAAATGGGTTTCCCTTATCCATTAAAAATTCATATAGATAGAAGTAAAAAAATGGATGAAGAGATTAATAGATTATTAATTGATATTAAGACTAAGATTCCGAAAACATTTGAAAGTAGTATTCCATATATTTTAAGTGAATTAACTGATAATATTGAACAGCACTCTAATTATGCAGAGGCTTTTTTATTTGTTAGATATGATGCAAAAGAAAAATGTTTAGAAATAGGAGTATTTGATGATGGATTAAGTATTCCAGTTGTTTTTGAAAAAAATAATATTAATTATTCAAAAGATAGTGATGCAATAAAGATGGCATTAGAAGGAAAGACCACTAAGCAGGAGGATATTTCAAGGGGTTTTGGACTTAGAACTACTAGAGCGATTGTTAAAGCATTAAGAGGGGAAATAAAAATAATTTCAAGGGAAGGGATGTTAATAATATCAAATTCCTCAATTGATATTATTGACTTTAAAAAAGGAAAATTAGATGGGACAATGATATATCTAAAATTAAAAACCCCTGAAAAAGATTTAAATATCTATCCTTATTTAGAATAGAATGATAAAAAAAATATTATTAAATAAAGAATTTGGAGAAAATATCTTAACTAGAAATAGCATTGCTTCTTTTTTTAATGAAAAGATAAATAATTTAAAAGATGATGAAATCACTATTGATTTTAAAAATATTATATTTATCTCTAGATCAAGTGCTGCTGAATATCTTAAACTAAGAGAAAATAGTAATAAGAATTTGTTAGAAAAAAATATGTCTAATGAGGTGAAGTCTATGTTTAATTTAGTTGAAAAACAATTTAGAAATGCTAATTTTACTTTTACAAAAGAAACCCCTTGTGAAATAGTAGAAAGTGTTGTTATCTGAAGATACTTCCCTTGTGAAACGCTGTCTGTTAATTTGACTTTTGGAGTTAGTGGGTTTGATTACTTCAACTTTCTATTTGAAGTTGAAGCCATCAAAAACTTTTATGGTTTTTGTGGCCACAAAAATGTTTATCATTTTTGATGGTTCCAAAAAATCTTTGATTTTTTAGGACCTGCTGGCTGTGTATTTTTTTAAAATAATTTATTTTGTCTCATTCCATAATTAATTCTGCAAAAGTTCCTGGTTCTAAAAAACAGGCATTTCCTTCGTCACGGTCTATATGAAATGCTAATCTATATTTAGGTTGAACTCTTGCAATAACATTGTTGAAAATAGTTTCTTTAATTCCTGGAACTTTAATTTTAATTATTTGTCCATGCATGATTTTTAGTTTTTCTGCTTCTTCATGAGAAAGATGCAAATGCCTATGGGCTATTATTACTCCTTTATTTATTTCAATTTTGCCTTTTGGACCAAGGATAATAATTCCTGGGGATTCTTCTAAATCTCCGGATAATCTAACTGGAGGATTAAGTTTTAAAAAAAATGAATCTGTTCTTGATATCTCAATTTGAGTTTCATTACGTGGTGGGCCTAAAATTCTTACATTGTTAATTTTTTTTAATCCATTTACTAAAGTTACTTTTTCAAAACTTGAGAATTGTCCTGGTTGAGATAATTCTTTATGGACTTTTAATTCATAACCTTCTCCAAATAAAGTGTCAACATGTTTAGGTTTTAAATGAATATGTCTATTTGAAATTTCTACTTTTATTTTTTTAAAGTCTATCATTATAATAAATCTAAAAATGAGTATATTTAAAAATTGTTGTAAATGATTGGTTGTATGGTTCAGGATAAACCATTCAGCCATATATTTTTTCTCATTAATACTAATCCATTAATGTTTGATAAGATCTCAGGGTGGAGATGTGGTCTTTTTTTTATTTAATTACAGGACAGCCTGATATGTCTGTAGGCTATACAAAATCTAATTTTTAGTAATGTTTAAATATATGGATTTACTAAATGAGATATAAAAGAGGTTAAAGAAATTAAAGAGGTTAAAATGGTGCAATTAGAGGTTGAGACTAAAGTTAAGTTAAAACCTAAAGAGGTTGCTGGACTTAGGAAAAGAATTTTAAAAATTGCTAAGTTTAGTAAAAAGAAAAGTAAGTCTGATGATTATTTTGCTATTCCATTAAAGAGAACTGGGGCTGTTAGAAGATATCCTAAAAAAGCTTTTAGAATTAGGGATAATGGAGAGAGTTATGTTATTAATTTTAAACACTGGTTGAGAAAGTATTGGACAAAAGAGATTGTTATTAAGGAGGAATATGAATTTGAAACAAAATCTCCTGATAAGTTTTTGGCTTTGATGTTTGATTTGGGTTTTAAACAATGGTTAAAGAAGTTTAAGATTTCTGAGTCTTATACTTATCGGGCGAACAAAAAAGTCAATATTGAAATAAATAAAGTCAGGCATTTGGGTTATTTTATGGAGATTGAATATATTGCTGAAAAAAGAGAGATGAAAAAAGCTGTTAAAATGGTTTATGATATTTTAAAAGAATTAGAAATTGATTTTAAAGATGTGACAAATGTTGGGTATACAAGAATGTTGTGGGAAAAGGGAATTAAAGATAAAAGGTATTGGTTGGATTGAAGATGGGAAAAGATAATATTAATAATGTGCTTAAAGAAATAAAAGAAAGAAATAGAAAAGTTGAGACAGATAAAGCTTGGGAAACTAGCTATACAAGAAAAATTCTGCTTATGATATTTACTTATTTAGCTATTGGAATTTATCTTCAAGTTATTAATGTTCCTTCTCCTTGGTTAAATGCTATTGTTCCTGCTGTTGCATTTATGCTTTCTACTTTAACTTTACCTTTTTTTAAGAAAATATGGTTAAGGAGTTATAAATGAAATGGATATCAAAAAACTGGAAAAAATGTCCCCCATGGTACAAGGGCGGAGCAATTTTAACTATGGTTTATTTATTTAGTTTTTTTATGCTTCTCTTTTTTGGAGATACTGTTTTTGGATTTATTCTTGCAAGTTATGTGTTAATCCTAGCTTATTTAATATCTCTTTTATTAAATCCAATTATTGCATGTAATATTAATGAATGTCCAACAAATAATTTTTTAATAATATCTATAATCGGTTTTGTAATAAATTTTATAATTGGGGCTTTGATTGGTTTTGTTATTGCGAAGCTGAAAGGGAAAAAGAAATGTAAAAGGTGAAAAAAGGATTAGGGCAAAGAGGCCCTCAATGTTCAAGCAAGGCGCTTTCGCTCGAGCTAGATCTTGAATATCCTTAATTTTATTGAGTTGATTGTATTTAAATAATTTTTGATTTATAAATTTGTATTTTAATTTGGGCATTATTTAATAAAAAAATTTATTCCATCTGCAATAATCTTGTTTTTCTTTTTTATCTTATCAAAGACTTTTTTTTGTTTGTTTTCTATTTCCTTGTTATATTTGGCTTCAATTAAAAAATCTTTACCAATAAAATCTATTTCAATTACATCTTCTTTATAGTAAAAAGGTTCTTTATTTTTAATTTTAAGAAAGACAAGATTCTCGTAACTTGACCCCAGGTCTTTGAATCCAGTTATTAAATTTTTTATTCCAATATCACCTATGTAAATTTTTTTAGGTGAAGTAACTCTCTCATTTAAGGATTTAGAATGTCTATCTACTGTGTAGAAAAGATAGGATTTTTCAAAATAACCAATATATCTTTTTACACTGTCAACAGAGATTCCTAATATATGTGCTATTTTATTATAACTAATTATTTTTCCTACTCTTTCGCATAATAAGTTGAACATTTCTTTTATTACTTTTTCATTAGATATTTTATATTGAGCGATTATATCTTTATAGATTATATTTTGAATTAACTCATTTAGATATTCCCTATCTTGAGTTAGGACATAGTAAGGTATCCCTCCTATTCTTAGATAATCCTTAAAATAAGAATTTAAAATAGCTTTATCTGCTTTTTTAATATTGGCTTTTTTGAAAATCAAAAATTCCTGAAATGTTAAAGGCATTATTTCTAATGTTTTTGTTCTACCTGTAAGATAAGCTCTTTTATCCATCATTAATGTTGCTTTAGAAGATGAACAAATTATTTTAATATTTTCAGAATCATATAGGCTTTTTAGTTCTTGTTCAAAATTATTTTTTTCAGCAACTTCATCAAGAAATAAATAAAATTTATCTCCAATTTTTTTCTTGTGAATCTCCCTATATTTTTCAATTATATCATGAATTGAGAATTTAGATAAGTTGAATGAATCTAAACTAACATATAAAATATTACTGGGGTTATTTTTATTTAGCAAATGTTTGATTAATTGTTTCATTATTGTTGTTTTTCCTATTCTTCTCAAACCAGTTAAAAATAATATTTCTTTATTTCCTAAATTATCAATTAGTTTCTTAAGATAGCTTTCTCTAAGAATGCTTTCAATTTTAAATTTTCCTTCCCACCATGGATTTTGTTTATAAAGTTCTGATTCCATATAAAAACAATAATTTATGGCTATTTAAACTTTACGATACCATCGTATAGATTCATGTATTTTTATACGATGACAAGCGAAAGATTTTTGATGGAAAATTTTGGAAAGCAAATATTAATGACTTAAAAGAAGAACTACAAAAGGTAAAACAACAATTTAAATTAAGAGAAGATAAATTAAAATTAGAAATGCAAAATATTATGGTTAAGGTTAAAGAAGAATTAAAGGGAATGTTAAGTAATGTTGTTCAGTTAGAGGGGTTAAAATCATAAAATAGGAGTATTAACTTTATCACAATAATGGTTAAATATTGATATTTAATAATCTAATAAGATGTCAAAGTTAAAAAAAGAAGATTTTAATAGAGAATTCAGATTTAGAAAGTCAAGAGAACATAATCCAAGAAATGGAGCTCAGAATTATGTTAATTGTGGTTCTTGTATGCATCAGGTAGGAGGGTTGAAGTTTGATGAAACTGCTTATTGTGAACATCCACAGAGATTTAGAAGAGTAAAGCTTGGAGAATATATGGGTGGATTTAGCACTATGTCTAGTAGTTGGAATATTGCACCCAAAAGGGTTTGTGATGGTTATGAATCTCCTGCCTTGCCTGAAGGTGTTGAATTGCCAGTTCTTAATGGTGGACAGGCAATTTTATTAGGTACTCAGTATGCAGGTCCATATCATGGAGACCCTAGCTGTCCTTATGTTGTAGAAGAAACTAGGAGGTTAGGTTCAGAGAGTCCATGCTTAAAAAGAGCAGAAATTCGCGTAGTAGACATTTCAGATATGGTTCCTGGAGAAACAATAAGAGATATTTGTGATATGCCTTGCTGTGAAGCAAAACTTCCATTCCAACTTATACATAATCCTAATGGTTATCGGCATAGAGTAGGACTAAAACCAGATGGTAGTGACCCTATAAGATGGGTGAGAAATGAAATAAAACCACATGGAAAAAATTCTGATTTAACTATAGAACAAGCAGAAGCTTTTTTTGATTTAAGTAGATTTAACGATTTAGGGTCTATGGAGGAATATAAAAGATTTAAGAGAATTACTATTCATAATGAAATTATAGCTGTTGCAAATTATTTAGGAAATGGTTGTAATTGGTTAGGTTCTAGACATTTATCAGAAGCATCTAATCCTGTTAGGTTAGGAAATCATTTTCAATTTTTAGATGATAAGTTAGTTGGTGAGGATTCTGGTGCAGATGTTTGGGTATATCATGACATGTTGTTTAATTCAGAGGAAGGATTACCAAGACCTTTAGCTGAGTTAGATAGTATTCCTGAAGGAATTCTTCCATGTATGGATAGTCAAGGTGTCTTTAGAACAGCATCTTTTCGTGGTGAAAGATATTTTAATAAACGATTTAGTATTGATGGAATTTTAAGAGAAGTAGATGAAGGTGATTTACTTGATAAAGGTATAAGGCATCAATTGGAGATTCGTGCAGTTTCTTTTCATGCTCATAGTCATATGTGGGGTGAGTTTGGTGTAGGATTTGAAGGGCTAGCAAGTTTTCATGAGAAATAAAAATAATGATATTATTTCTTAACAACCCTGCTCAATATCATCAAAACATCTCCCTCATCTTTTGTTAAACTTAAAACATATTTATTTGTTTTGGGAATTCTTTCTTTTTCTTTTTTTGATTCTTAATTTTTTTATTTCAAAAAGTTTTATAAAGTTGTTTTAATTATTCTTATTGAAAAAGATGGTGAAATATATTGTAAAAAAAGCAGGAAAGTATTGGCCAAGTTCTGAAATGAAAAAAATAGCTTGGGTTAAGGATGAGAAGGTTTATAGAGAGGCTGAAAAAAATCCTGTGAAGTTTTGGGAGGATGGGGCTAAGGAAGGTATTAGTTGGGATAAAAAATGGACAAAAGCTTATGAAGAAAAACTTCCTTATTTTAAATGGTTTGTTAATGGTAAATTAAATTTTTGTTATAATTGTGTTGACAGATGGTTGGATGAGAAAGGTGATAAGACTGCTTTGATTTGGGTTCCTGAACCTGTTAATGAGAAGGCAATAAAATGGAGCTATAAAGAACTGCATGAAAAGGTTTGCAAGTTTGCAAATGTTTTAAAAAAATATAATATTAAAAAAGGAGATGTTGTTGCAATTTATCTTCCTATGATTCCTGAAGCTTTAATTGCAATGTTAGCCTGCACAAGGATTGGTGCAATTCATTCTGTTGTTTTTAGTGCATTTTCAGCAGATGCTCTTAAAGCAAGAATTGAAGATGGAAAAGCAAAACTGTTGATTACTGCTGATGGATATTATCGCAGAGGTAAAAAAGAAGATTTATTTAAAAAAGCAAAAAAAGCTATTAAAGGTACAACAGTTAAGAAAGTTATTGTTGTTCCCAGATTAGGTAAAAAAGTTTTTATTGGGAAATTTAAAAATTTTAATAAAGAGATGAAAAAAGCAGATAGTGAATGTGAACCTGTTAGTGTTAATTCAGAAGATACAATGTTTCTATTATATACTTCAGGAACTACTGGAAAGCCAAAAGGAATTGTTCATGATACAGGAGGTTACGCTGTTCAAGCTTATTTAACAGCAAAATGGGATTTTAATTTGCATGAGGATGATGTTATGTGGTGTACTGCTGATATTGGGTGGATAACAGGACATACTTATGCATTTTATGGACCTTTATTAAATGGTTCAACAAGCTTAATTTATGAAGGAAGTCCTGATTTTCCTGATGCTGGAAGATGGTGGAAAATAATTAAAGAAAATAAAGTTAGTGTTTTTTATACTGCACCAACAGCAATTAGAATGTTTATGAAAATTGGAGATAAATGGATTGACAAATATAAATTAGATAGTTTAAAAATTTTAGGAACTGTTGGTGAACCAATTGATGTAGATGCTTGGAAATGGTATTTAGATAAAATAGGGGGTGGAAGATGTCCTATTATTGATACTTGGTGGCAGACAGAAACAGGCGGAACTTTGATTAATGTTCTTCCTGGAATTGGACCTTTTGTTCCAACTATTGCTGGAAAAAATTTTCCCGGAACAAAACATATTGTTGTTGATGAAAAAGGGAAAGAAAAAAAGAAAGGAGAGTTAGGATTTTTAGTTCAGACTTCGCCGTTTGCTCCTGGAATGCTGCATGGAGTTTATAAAAATCATAAAAAATATGTTGAGACTTATTGGAATTATTTAAAGAAATTTAAAAAACCTTATTATGACACAAGTGATGGGGCTTTTGTAAATAAAGATGGATTAATTAGAATAACTGGAAGAACAGATGATGTTATGAAAGTTGCAGGACATAGGCTATCAACTGCTGAACTTGAAAATGCAATTAATGAACATAAATTAGTAAATGAGTGTGCTGTTGTTCCTATTCCTGATAAAATTAAAGGAGAGGTTCCTGTTGCTTTTTGTGTTTTAAAAAAAGGTGAGGGAAGTGAGAAGTTGGTTGCTGGAATAAAAAAACATGTTGATTTAAAGATTGGACCTACTGCTCGTCCTGCAAAAGTTTATTTTGTCAAAGATTTGCCTAAGACTCGAAGTGGTAAAATTATGCGTCGGATTCTTAAGAATTTGCTTAGTGGTGAACAACCAAAAGGTTTGATGACATTGGTTAATCCTGATGTTGTGGGGGAGGTGAAGGGGGTGATTGGTGAAAAATAATTAATTAAGACTCTAATAAACTATTAACAACTTCAATATATTCCACAACTTTTTCTATTAAAAAATCTTGTTGTTCTTTTTTATCTATATTTGTGTCATAATAAGGAACAATATCTTCTATTCTTGGATCCATATTATAATCGCGAGCTAACTGAATTATTCCTCTTACTAGTCCTCCTTCATTAGGGGCAAAGACATAAATATCAGAAAAATGTTTCCAATCAGATGGCCAACCAATTGTTTCCTCATACCCTCTTTCTCTAAATGCTTGACTTACACTTTCAAATTCCAATCCTAATGCTCTTCTTGCCCATTCTCCATTTAATTCTAAGGTTGTCCTCCATGCCTTTTCTTTAAATCTCTCTTTAGGCAAGGGATGAATATAAATAATTTCTCCAGCATTATTCTCTAAAATTAATTTTAAAACTTCTGACATTAATCTAAATCGAAAAAATAGTTTATATTGATTATTGTTATGTTTATTAAAAGGAAATCAAAGAGTAAATAAGAATTTTGATAGTTTTAAAAACTCTTAGTTATTAGTTCTAAAAAAGGTGGAAAATGAAACTCTTTAATACTTATGGAATTAAATCTAAGAATATTTTTTATTTTTATATTATGTCTATTTTTGGAGGTATGTTATTTTTCCTGCCTATTTTTGCTTTATATATTGAGGAGAGTTTATTTACACTGACAAATGTGGCATTAATAATTTCTATTGAATCTATTGCTATTGTTTTATTTGAATATCCAACTGGTGCTATTGCTGATTTGCTTGGAAGAAAAAAATCAATAATTATTTCTGGATTTGTGATTCTTTTAAGTTTTGTTTTTTTAGCTATTGGGAATATAATGATAATGTTTGTTTTATATGCTATTATTAATGCATTTGGTAGAAGTATGTTTAGTGGGGCAGATAGTGCTTTAATTTATGATACATTAAAGCAAGAAGGCAAGGAAAAATATTTTAAAAAAATTATTGGAACTAAATATGCATTATGGCCAATTGGTGCTAGTATTGGTGCTGTTGTTGGAGGGTATTTAGCATCTATTTCTTTATCATTACCTGTTATTATGAGTCTTATTCCAATGTCTATTGCAACTTTTCTTTCATTTCAGTTAGTAGAACCAAAATATGAAAAAGAAACTCATAAAAATGTTTTTAAACATATGTTTAAATCTTTAGGAGTTATTATTAAAAATTCTCAGGTTTTAATAATCTTGTTCAGTGCTCTTATTTTAATTGGAATAGGAGATTCTTTACATTATTTAAAACCAATATTTTTTCAGTTTTATGAAATTCCAATAATTTATTTTGGTTATATATTTGCAATAAGTTTTGCAGTATCTTCTTTAGGACATTATTTTTCTCATGAAGTTTCTGAAAAATTAGGAGATAAAAAAACAATTATAATGGGAGGGTTTGGTTATAGTCTGTTTTATTTATTTGCAACATTTGTTTTTCCTTTAATTGCAATTATTCTTTTATTAATTAAACAATTTTTTTATGGAATTGGAAGGCCTGCAACAGAGCATTTATTGCATTTAGAAACAGATTCAAGTACTCGTGCTACTGTTATTTCTGGTTATAATTTAATGAGGGGTTTAGGGGTTGCTATTTTTGTTCCTTTAATTGGATTTTCATCAGATATTTATAATATCAATATTGGATTTAGAATTGGTGCTTTGATTATGTTGATTATTCCTGTTTTGTTTTTGTTTTTAAAATCTAAAAAACAAAACATTTAAATACTTCTAACTACTATTTATGTGTATGGAAATTAGTAAGGAAGATTTGCTTAGAATAAATCAAGGATTTGGCGGGAATTTAAGAAGTGATTCTAGTTTGGACTTTGCTATAGAAATGCAGGAGAATATGAAATTAGGAGAGTATAAGAAATTAGCTTATTTGTGGAGGGCAATTTTAGTTGATCATCCTTTTAGTGATGGGAATAAGAGGACAGCGATGTTTTTTGCTCTTGATTTTGCTGAAGAAAATAAAAAATCAGTTGATAGAGATTTATTATTGCATCATTCTATTTCAATTGCAAGCAATAATATAACAAATATAAGACAAATTGAATGGAGATTGAAAAATGGCATTAGGTAAGAAAAAAATAAATAAAATATTGAAGAAATATAAAAAGGTATTTGAAGCTCTTGAAAATTATGATAAGACTCATGAACTTTCTTTTCAAAGAAAAAGAATAGATATAACTCTGTCAGTTGAAACAATTGAGAAATTAAGGGTGATGAGTAAGAAAACTGGGAAATCTGTTTCAAGGATTATTGAGGAGAGAGTTTGAGAAAATGATAATAAAGTTTAAAAAGAAGGCTTTATTTTCTTAATAATCAAAATGAGGAAAAGTAAATGCGACTTAATATTTTAATTGGTGGAAAAGCAGGACAAGGTATTAACAAAGTATCTGAGATTGTTTCAAAAGTTTTAGTTAAACTTGGTTATTTTACTTTTAATTATAGAGATTATCCTTCGCTGATTAGAGGAGGGCATAATTTTAATGTTCTTAGTGTTAGTGATGAAAGAATTGGGAGTATTGAAAGTAAGTTAGATGTTGTTGTTGCAATGGATGAGAAAACTATTGGTTTGCATGAAAATGAATTGAAAAAAGATGGAATAGTTATTAAAAGTGATGAGTTTAAGGATTTGGGAAGGAATTTGAATATTGCTCTTGCTGGATGTTTAATTAAAATATTAGGAATTGATAAGCAGGTTTTAATTGATGAAGTTGAAAATCAGTTTCATAATAAAGAGGCAAATGCTGCTACTGAAAAAGGTTTTGAAAGTCAGGAGAAAAAGTTTGAATTGAAGAAATTAAATAATAAGATTTCTATTATGACTGGGACGCAAGCTGTTTCTCAAGGTGCTGTTAATTCTAAAATTGATTTATATTTAGCATATCCAATGACTCCTGCAACAGGTGTAATGCATGAACTTGCTGGAAAGCAAATTGAAAATGGCTTTATGGTATTTCAACCTGAAAATGAAATTTCTGTTGTAAATGCTGGATTGGGTGCTTCATTTGCTGGAGCTAAGGTGATGATTGGAAGTTCTGGAGGAGGTTATGATTTAATGACAGAGGGATTGAGTTTGCAGGGAATCACAGAAATTCCTCTTGTTGTTTATTTAGCTTCTCGTCCTGGACCTGGAACAGGAGTTCCAACTTATACAACTCAGGGAGATTTAGATATTGCTCTTAGAGGAGGACATGGAGAGTTTCCTCGAGTAGTTATTGCGCCTGGAGATCCAATTGAATGTATTGAAAAAACAAATGAAGGATTTTGTTTATCTGAAAAATTTGGATGTTTATCTGTGATATTAAGTGACAAGCATTTAGCTGAAAGTGAGTTTAGTTCTGATAAGCAGGCTAATAAAATTTTAAAAATTGATGTTAAAAGAAAAGTTCCTGGTGAAGGAATTGTAAAAGCATCATCATATGAACATGATAAATTTGGAAATACAACAGAGGATGCTGTTTTAACTTCTAAAAATGCTGATGCTCGTTTGGAAAAGTATGAACAGATAAAAAATGAATGTTCAAAATTTGAGATGATTAAAATTTATGGTTCTGAAAAAGCTAAGAATTTAATTATTGGATGGGGTTCAACTAAAACTGTTATTTTAGATGCTTTAGATGCAATTGATGGTTCTATTAAAAACAGCAAGGGAGATTATAAATTTTTACAAGTTTTGTATATGAAACCTTTATCTAATGAAATTAAAAAAGAGATTGAAAAAGTTTTGAAATTAGGGGGGGAGGTTATTTTAGTTGAGAATAATTTAACAGGACAATTAGGTAGATTAATTAGAGAGAAAACAGGAATTAAGATTGAGAAGAGGATTTTAAAATATGATTCAAGACCTTTTTATTCAGATGAGTTAAAGGAGGAGATTGAGAGAATATGAAAGAAATAAAAAATAATTTAGGAACAAAGAATGAGAACACGTGGTGTCCTGGATGTCCAAATCATTTTATACTTGAAAGTGTGAAGAGGGCAATTGCAAAATTAATTTCTGAAGGATATAAACATGAGGATTTTGCTATGACTACAGATATAGGATGTCATGCAAAAATATTTGATTATCTTAATTTAAGTGGGATTTATGGATTGCATGGCAGAGCATTAACTACTGGATTAGGAATTACACTTGGAAATCCAAATTTAAAAGTATTAAGTTTTATAGGTGATGGTGCAAATTATTCAGAAGGCATTTCTCATTTTATTCATGCATTTAGATTTAATCCAGACATGACTTTAGTTGTTCATGATAATCAAAGTTTTAGTTTAACTACAGGGCAGGCAACACCTACTTCTCAACAAGGATTTAAAACAAAAGCAGAACCTCTTGGTGAATTTAATAGACCTTTAAATCCAATTAAAATTGCATTAGCTTCAGGAGGAGGTTTTATTGCCCGAGCTGATGCAAAAGATATTGCAGGAACTGCTTTAATTTTAGAAAAAGCAATAAAACATAAAGGATTTAGTTTTGTAGAAGTAATTCAGGATTGTTTGATTTTTAATTTAGATGCAAATAAAACAGATGATAAAATGTATAAGATTTCTGATAATAAAGATAAGGTGAAAGCAGAGAAGTTGGCTGATGAATGGAATTATAATATGAAAAATGGCAAGATTCCTATTGGTGTGATTTATGAAGAAAAGAAATTAAGTTTAGATGAAGAGTGGCCTCAGCTTGCTGATTTGAAGAAGAGGAAGGTTGGGTGGAAAAATTTAAGATGATATCTAATTAATAGTTTTTATTTTAGAAATTTAAGTTGTATCTATAAAGTAGTAAAGGATAGAAATATTTATAAAGGGTGGTTTTTGTAAATATTTATGGTAAATCCAAGTAAAATAAAAGAAGAAAGATTCCAAAAGATATGGAAAAAATCAGGAGCATTAGGAACTATGGAAGATGCAATTGGGAGAATTAATGGTGATTCAAAAATGCCTTTTAAATTTCCCTGTTATTCTGTTAATAGGGGAACATTTACTTTTACAGGACCTGTGAGATGTAGATTTTTTTTAGATGAAACTGCTGCTAAAAGCTATTTCCAAAGAGATATTCCCAATGAAGGACCTCATGTTGATTTAGTAAGATGGGATAATGAAATGACCGGAAAAGTCCTTGCAGATAGATATCAAGAACCTTCTAATCCTCGTTCTTTTTATCGTCTTTTTAGGTATTAATTTAACTTAAAACTCAATGAATGAAAAGAATCAGGATTTATTCAATGTCTTCAGCTCTTATTATTTTTCTTCCAGAAAGTTTTGCTTGTCTTAATGCTTTATCTACTAAATCTTCTGCAAATTTTTGAATGAATTCTGAAAATTTAGAAATTCCTTTGTTTCCTATTTTTATATTTTTCTTTAAGAACATATTCTTTAGAACAGACTTTTTTATTAATTCAAATTTTCTTTTTTTCATTTTTCTTATTTAGGTTTTAATTATATTATATGTTGATTTTGTTAATCTTTAATTAAAGTTCTATTTAATTTATATTTAACTTTCCATTTATTTAACATTTCCTTAAAGAGTTCTTGTTTTTGAATTGGTACAATAAAAGAACCTTTGCCAAGAGGTTTTCCTTTTTCTTCGTAAAGAAGTCCATTGTTTTTTCTTCCATATAATGCTTGAGAAAACTTTACTTTTTCTATTTTTGAAAGATTATTTAATGAAAAGGTGAATAGAGAAAAAGCATTAAAACCTGTTAACTCTGAAAAATATTTGTTATTTTTAATACTAAAACCTTCATGAAGAATACTTGAGAATATCTTTTCTTTAAATAAATTATGAATAATAATTGGTTCTATATGAATTTCTTTGTTCTTAACTATCTCTGACAGGCCCTCTTTTATTTGGAATGCCAGTTCTTCAATTATTTTATAATTTTTCTCTGTAAAAATAATTATAATATCTATATCTCTAGGTTTTTCTTTGTCTTTTAAAAAAGAGCCTATTAAAACTATATCTATTATATTTTTATTTTTTAGATAATATTTCAGCTTGCTCTTTAATCTCTTCAAGAGTTGGGATTCTGATTTTTGCATTTTGAAAAGCCTCCTTTATTTTTTCTCTTAATCTTGATAATTCTTCTTTAGTTAATTCAGAGGTGTAAGTTTTTCTATACACAGTAAATAATGAATCAGTTATTTTATAAAATTCAGGAAAGTGCTCTTTTAACATTGAAAATCTTTGCCCATGATCTTTTGGCTCAAGGTTTATTTTGCTTAGAACAAAATCATTTACTGCTGAAAGAGATTTAAAATAATTAGATGCTGATTCTGAGAACATTTTTAATGATTCTCCAATTTTTCCAAGGATAAAGTAGTTTCTTGCTTTTTTTATTAAAGGTTTTGATTCTTTTGATTCTTTTTTATTTTCTTCTTCTGAAAACTTTTCATCTGTATCTTCCATAAATTAATGATTAACTAAAAGTATTTAAATCTTTTGTTTTTGTTAATGATTAACATGGCTTGTGAAATTTAAGTTATCTTCTTGAAGATTTGTAAAAAATTTTAAACAAAAAATAATTTAAATAAGTATCCCCCACTATAATAAATAATCAAGATGAAAATAAAACTCTCTAACAAAGATTTAGAAAAATTGTTCAAAGAAGCAAAGAAGGTAAAACCTAGATATATCTTAAGTGCAGAAGATATTGATAAAATGATTGAAAATGAAGTTCAAAGATTGGGACCTACTAAGTGATAAGGCCCTAATAAATTTCGAAAAAGAAGAAATCTAAAAATATAAAAACTAATAATTCTTGTTTTATTTGCAAAAAAGGTGTTAGAATGTTTGAAAAAAACAACATTAATAAAATCGTTTCTGAATTAGAACAGGGTGTTAAAATGATTGCTCTTGTTGCTCCGAGTTTTGTTGCTGAGTTTGAGTATCCGTCAATAATATTTAGACTTCGGGCATTGGGATTTGATAAAGCTATTGAATTAACTTTTGGTGCTAAGATGATTAACAGGGATTATCATAAGAAATTGAAGAATTCAAAGGAGTTGGTGATTGCATCGCCTTGTCCTGGAATTGTTGAAACAATTTGCAATAAATATCCTCAGTATAAAAAGAATTTAATTAAAGTTGATAGTCCAATGATTGCAACTGCTAAGATTTCTAAAAAGCAATATCCTCAACATAAAACTGTTTTTATTTCTCCTTGTGATTTTAAAAAAATTGAATCTGAAAATTCTGAATATATTGATTATGTTATTGATTATGAGCAGTTGAGAGAAATTTTTAAGAAAAAGAAAATTAAGAAAATAAAGGGAGATGTTTTATTTAATAAGTTTTATAATGATTATACTAAAATATTTCCTTTGTCAGGGGGTTTGGCAAAAACAGCGCATTTAAAAGGTGTTATAAAAAAAGAAGAGGTTTTGATTATTGATGGGATAAAAAAAATTATGAAGTTTCTAGATAATCCAAACCCTAAAATAAAATTTTTAGATGTTTTGTTTTGTGTTGGAGGTTGTATTGGAGGACCTCATACTTCTAAAATTCCCATATCTGTTAAAAAGAAAAAAGTTTTAGATTATTTAGAAAAATCAAAAGATGAAGATATTCCTGAGGAGAGGAAAGGTTTAATTGAAAAAGCAGGAGAGTTGAAGTTTGGGGGGAAGAGAAGTGTTGAGATTGTTGGGAGTTGTGAGAAAAAAAATAAAGAGATTGGAAGAGTTTAAAATGAAACTCTTTAATACTTATGGAATTAAATCTAAGAATATTTTTTATTTTTATATTATGTCTATTTTTGGAGGTATGTTATTTTTCCTGCCTATTTTTGCTTTATATATTGAGGAGAGTTTATTTACACTGACAAATGTGGCATTAATAATTTCTATTGAATCTATTGCTATTGTTTTATTTGAATATCCAACTGGTGCTATTGCTGATTTGCTTGGAAGAAAAAAATCAATAATTATTTCTGGATTTGTGATTCTTTTAAGTTTTGTTTTTTTAGCTATTGGGAATATAATGATAATGTTTGTTTTATATGCTATTATTAATGCATTTGGTAGAAGTATGTTTAGTGGGGCAGATAGTGCTTTAATTTATGATACATTAAAGCAAGAAGGCAAGGAAAAATATTTTAAAAAAATTATTGGAACTAAATATGCATTATGGCCAATTGGTGCTAGTATTGGTGCTGTTGTTGGAGGGTATTTAGCATCTATTTCTTTATCATTACCTGTTATTATGAGTCTTATTCCAATGTCTATTGCAACTTTTCTTTCATTTCAGTTAGTAGAACCAAAATATGAAAAAGAAACTCATAAAAATGTTTTTAAACATATGTTTAAATCTTTAGGAGTTATTATTAAAAATTCTCAGGTTTTAATAATCTTGTTCAGTGCTCTTATTTTAATTGGAATAGGAGATTCTTTACATTATTTAAAACCAATATTTTTTCAGTTTTATGAAATTCCAATAATTTATTTTGGTTATATATTTGCAATAAGTTTTGCAGTATCTTCTTTAGGACATTATTTTTCTCATGAAGTTTCTGAAAAATTAGGAGATAAAAAAACAATTATAATGGGAGGGTTTGGTTATAGTTTGTTTTATTTATTTGCAACATTTGTTTTTCCTTTAATAGCAATTATTTTTTTATTAATTAAACAATTTTTTTATGGAATTGGAAGACCTGCAACAGAACATTTGTTACATTTAGAAACAGATTCAAGTACTCGTGCTACTGTTATTTCTGGTTATAATCTGATGAGAGGTTTAGGGGTTGCTATTTTTGTTCCTTTAGTTGGATTTTCATCAGATATTTATAATATTAATATTGGATTTAGAATTGGTGCCTTGGTTATGTTGATTATTCCTGTTTTGTTTTTGTTTTTGAGGGCTAAAAAACAATAAGTGAAAGTATGAAGCAAAGGAGTTGAAGTTTGGTGGGCGAGTTTGGTTTGATAAAAAGAAGAGAAGTGTTGAGGTTGTTGGGAGAGAAATATTATAAAAAGAGGTAGGGAAGAACAAGATGAAATCTTTGCAGATGCAAAGAAAGATATTGAAGAACATAAAGAAAAGTTGGGTAGGGTTATTGAGGATTGATTCTTTTTTACCACGATTAGCTGATGACTTTATTGTCGATAGTTTAATATATATTGATTTTGTGGTATTTATATGAAAAAGTTGTTGGTATTAGGGGCATACATATTTTTAATGATTTTTATGGTTGGGGGTGTCAATGGTGAAACTAGTAAAATTGATATTTATGAAGTAATTCAAATTGATAATCCTGATTTCCCAGAAATTTTTGAGGGAGTTTTAAATTATTCTAAGATCTATTATTCTTCAGAAGAAGGAGAAATAATTGTTTGGATTATAGAATTTAGTGATGAGGAGGCACTTAAAGCTAGTATAAACAAAACAACAGATCCCATTGATTTAGAGCATATATACTCTTTTGAAGATAAAAATTATTTAATGTTTAAAGATTTTATAGAATGGACTAATAATAACTACCTGATTCATATAGAGAGTAATTCTGTTAATCTATTAGAAAATCCTATTTTTGATTATTATTCTTCTACTTATTTTAGTAATGTTAAAATTTTATCTAAAAAATTTAGTAGTTTTAGTGTACTTGCTCCTTCTAGTTCTTTATGTAGTTTGTGTGGAGTAGGATGGACTAATAATTGCGATAAGGATGAATGTTATAATTTAGTAGATTCATGTTATCTAGGTTGGGCATCGTGCACAGGTTGGGGAGATTGTTATTGCTATGATGGATCTTCTCTTTATAATGGGCATAGTGATTATTGTAATTATAAGGGACAAAGAAAAGGAGGGTGTAATTATGGAGAATATGACTGTGATTACGATTCTGAATGTTCATCTAATTTTGACTGTGTTGATTATGACGGGTATATTTGTTTAATGGGGTTGGAATGTGGATGTTGTAATGTTGGTGAAAAATGGAATACTGGAACAAATAGCTGTCAAAAAATAACCAATCCTTCAATAACATCTATCTATTGGAGTCCGACCTCGGCAAATACTGGAGACACAGTCTCATTAAACATTCAGACTCAAGATATCTCAAACGGTAATTCTGTTAAATTTGATATTATAGAAGATGATATGGTTACTTCTATATGTAGTGGAAATTCTATTGGTTCATTCTATTCTACAATAAATAATAATTTCGCATTAATTAATTGGGTTGTTGCTAATGGCGACGATTTAATTGGAAATTTAGAATATTGTTTTAAAGCAACAGTCAATTCAAAGTCAGCTACATCAAATAATTTAGACACACTCTTTGGATATAATGGTTGGGACTGTGATAGTAGTTCTCAATGTACTTCAAATCTAGTTTGTGATGGAAATACCCCTATAATTGATACAGAAAATGAGGGGTGCTGTTATGAGTATGAAAATTGGAATGACCCTCAGAAAAATTGTAATCCTGCTGTCAAGGGAAAAGTCTATCAAGTATCTCAACAAGGACAAACATTCTCAGAAAATGTTTACAGCAATTTAAAATTAAGGGTGTATGTTGAAGATGTGGATTTAGTAGAAAATGACATAGTAGACTACTTTGATGTTTATACAGATTCTAATGGGAACTTCAAATTTAATCCAGAAAGATATATTGCTTGGTGGAATAATCCAACATTGTTTGTAGATTACCAAATTTATGCGATTTATGCAATAGATAACAATGAAATTATAGGGAAATGGACAAATCACTTTTCAAATAAAAATAATTTTAATAATGCAGAAGACTGGGTAAACCAAATAGTAAGAATACATCAAGATAAGCCTGCATGGAAAAGAAATTATTTTCCTGAGCTTGATTCAACTACAATACTCTCTTCCTCAAAAACATTATCAGCATCAAGTAGTGAGCCTAGTCAAGAAATGATCTCATTAAATTGGAAAGGTTATCTTCAAGTAGAAAATTCTGGAGATTATAAAATATTATTTAATGTATCAGATTATCTTCTTCTTAAAATAAATAATGAAACTTTAATTGATACGGAAGATTCTAAATTAAATTCAAAACTTGTTCAGGTTAATCTTAATGAATATAATAATACTCTTGAATTTGAATTAAAGGAAAAAGCATCTAATAATCCTGTAATGTACTTAGGATATAATGATGAACCATTAAAAGAAATAAATTCATCAAATCTTTATAAAATTGAAACTAAAATACAATTTATTAAAGATCAACAACAAAAGTTCTCAGTTCAAAGTGCTGAAAGTATAAATAATAACTATGCAGATTATATGATCTCTTTTTTAGATGTTCCCAAAGTTATTAGAAATCAAAAACCAATAATCTTTATTCATGGAAAACATGGTGAATCAGGATATTGGAATGAAGAAGAAACTCAAGAACAATTTCAAAATAAAGGATATGATGCTTGGGAATTTTATTATTCTGGAGAGGACGACATACCTATGAGTGGGGCACTTTTAGGTGACTCAACTCTTTATTTAAAAAATCATTATTATGGAAGTTCACAAAAGTTTGACGTTATTGCTCATAGTATGGGGGGATTAGTTTCAAGAAGTTATGTTCAAAATATTTCTAGTTATAATTATAAAAATGATGTAAATCATTTAATTTTATTAGCATCACCTAGTCATGGAAGTGGGGCTTCTAATGGGATCAGTGAGGATTGGATTATCTCTGGAATAGGTTCATTATTTTTTGATGATTATTCTAATTTTGAAGACTGGAGAATTGGATATTCTGGAGCTTCTAATTCTCCAATTTATAAACAGATGGCATTAGGTAGTGATTTGATATTTGATTTAGGAGATAAAAATTTGCCTACTAAAAACTATGTAATTATTGGAAACAGTGAAAGACTAAATTGGGGTGATGTAATAGAATTTGATAAGGGAGCTATATTATGTTCTCTTACAGATAATTTTGGGCATAAAGAATCAGATTCTGAAGAATATGATTGTTTAGTTTCAATATCAAGCTCAAGCTTATTAAATCAAAACATCCCTTTATCTATAATAAATGGGTATAATCATGCTACAGAGGTATCCCGATTAGATGAATACTCTCAAATCATTTTAGATTTCTTAAATGATAAATCAGATGGTGTTTTAGCTTCTAATTCTTATTCTTATTATAATCCTGAAACTGGATATAGTAAGTCTTTTTTCAATAAATATTCAGAAGGCTCTGTTCAGATTAAAGTTGTTGACAATGGAAATATTTGGAATCCTAGTTCTAATTTAGATTTACAGATACAAAAGATTTCAACGCAAGCAATATACAATCTTAATAGAAACCCTCATTCAAAGAATTATTATCATTTTAATAAAAATTCAAACCAACTTGATTCTTATTATACTTTGCCTATTGGAGAATATAGAGTAATAATTCCAAATGTTCCAGATTCCCAAAATCTTCACTTTGATATAGCCACAATGCAAACTTCAATAATGGTATTAAACTTATGCATTCCAAATCTTATTAACACATCATGGAGTGACTGGCAAAATATTTCATGTTTATCTAATAATCTAATGAATCAATCAAGATTTTTAACACAATATGATTCAAATTCTTGCCAAGGTTCTCAAAATCAAACTATTTATGAATATCGGGCAATTTTAAATTGTGGAACTCAGGAAAATAATCAAACAAATTTAATCATTAATTCCCCAATCTTAGACCTCTTTGATAACAGAAGAATATTACTAAATCTTGAAACAACAGAAGAAGTAGATGAAATAGTTTATACTTATTTTGATTCTAGAGGAAGATTAAGAGAAAAAAGATTATGTAGAAATTGTGATGAATACAATCGGAAAGTATCTTTTTCAGATGGAACCTATAAACTTACTTTTAAAGCGATTGTTGAAGATGTTACTATAGATGAAGAAAGTGTTTCGTTTTTAGTAGACTCAAAAGACCCTAGAATTTCTAAGACAAGTCCAACAAGAGGATTTTCAGATGGAAACTTTTATGTTGAATTTAAAGAAGATAATCCTGAAAATCTAACATTATATTATGGTAATAGTATAAGGACTCAGGAATTGGATATTGAAAAGGATTGTAGTGAAATTAGAGGTAAACATTCTTGTAAGGTTTGGGTTAATCTAACTGACTTTGATAATCAGAAAATAGAATATTGGTTTGAATTAGAAGATATTGCAGGAAATAAAGATGAATCAAAAAAAAGAGAAGTTGATGTTGATATGACTTCTCCAGTATTAAATAATCCTGATGATTTTTGGGAAATGGGAACTGGAAGATATGATGATTATGTTTATTTTGATATGTCTATAACTGAAATGAATTTTGATAAAGTTGTATTGAGTTATGATTATCGTGGAAAAACTAAAGAAAAGAGATTATGCAGTAGATTAAGATATGGAAAATGTGAAAAGAAATTTAAGTTAAGAGAGAAGTATACAAATTATCAATTAATTATTAGAGATGATGCTGGGAATTCTGATTCAAGAGACATCAGTTTTTAGGAAAGATTTTTTATAGTTAAGTGTGTTTGAGAGTTTATAAAAATAAAAGAGATGATTGAAGATAAAGACAATATTCTTCATAATTTTATTCCCCTAATAAGTGGACAAATATTATTCTTGCTCTGTAGGGGCATCCCACTGTTTAGTTCATTTTTTAGGGAGAATATATTGTTAAGTAAAATAAATCCTCTCAACACAAATATATTATTAAATACTTATTTTTCTACTTAGTTATGTACCCTAATGATAATATTATTTGGCAGCCAACACATCTTTATCAACCACATCATGATTTTGAAATTCTTCTTAGCAGACAGTTTGCTGGAGAAATGTTGGAAGTAATTTTAACCACTGAAATGCAATGTAGAATGAACGAGCTGGGCGCAGGTATTATTAAGCGTTTCAGATATTCTGGCAATTCACCATACATGTTTCATGAGAATACTGCTTTTGTAAGACAAATAACTCTTAATGGGTCAAAAGGAACCTGGTTGGAATTAGAAGGACAATCTGGAAAACTCCTGGATTTATCTAAAACAGAACCATTGAAGTATACAACCAAAAATATGGATAGTTCTTTTGATTCCCTTGGACTATTCTGTTTGTTTGATCAATGGGTATCTTATTCCGAAACATTAAAAAATATCCCAGAATAGGATTTTACTATTCATTTAAAAATATAAATACTTGTTAATATTCTTTAAATTAATAATCAAATAAAAAGCCCATGATTATGCCATAATGGTTTCTTGCTCGGCAGAGGTATCAACAAACATTTAAAAAACAATAACCAACCCAACTCCTGCAGATTGTAATAATCTTTTGTCTACAAATATATTTTTGTCTACAAAATTGTCTACAATTAGAATTACTTAATAATCTTTTTTAAATCTTTATATTCTTTTAAAATAAGTTCTATTGTTGGCCTTATATTCTTTTGTTTTTCATAGACTTGCAAGGTTTCATAATACTCTCTTTGATTTTTTAAATCAATATTTACTGGAGGTAATCCTTTTTTAAGTAAAATATTATTTAAAAGAATTCTTCCTACTCTTCCATTTCCATCAGCAAAAGGATGTATATTTTCAAATTGGTTGTGAACAACTGCTGCTAAAAGAATAGCAGGATATTCTGTTTTATGTTTATTGTACCACTTAATTAATTCATTGAGTAAAGTAATAACTCTTGATGAAGGTGCACCCTCATGAACTATAATTCCAGAACCAGTTCTAACAACTACTTCCTGCCCTAATTTTCTAAACCCTCCTGCAAAATTCTTAGAATTTTTAAAAACAATATGATGAATTTCTTTAATTAAATCTAAAGAAATATGTTCTTTAATTTTTCTTATGTATTTAATTGCCTCATTTACTCCAAGAGCTTCAGCAATATCTTCTTTTGATTTCTCTATTGGCCAAGCACCTTTTTCTATCACAGTCTTGGTTTCTTTCATTGTAAGATCACTTCCCTCAATAGCATTTGTGTTATAACTAAAGATTTCTGAAAATTTCTTCCATTCAGTTTCAGATAAATGAATAATTTTTAAATTAGCCTCTGCTTGCAATTTTTTAATAAAATCCAATTCTTCTTTAGAAATCTTATCATGAAGAGGGTCTTTGATTATTTTATATTTATTAATCTCTTCTAAAATCAATTGCTTAGCTTTTTCTATCCTCTCTTTCAAAATTTCTTCAGATAAATCTAAACCTAATAATTTTCTTATCTTATGTATTCTTCCACCTTCTCTAAAAGAGTGTGATAGCCAAAACTTTATTTTGCCTTTTACTTTTCTTTTTTCAATATACATTTTCTATATAAATATAATCGTTGTCTACATATTTAAATCTTTCTATAATTTTGTCTACAACCCTAAAAAACAATAACTAACACAGCACCTGCAATCATAATTGCTGTTGCTAAAGTTCTGATTAGTAAATTATGTTCTTGGAAAAGTTTTCCACCTATTAAAACTGCGAAGAAAACTGAAATTCTTTTTAATGAAAGAACTAATGCAACAGGTGCAATTTTTACTGCTGAAAGCTGGGTGTATCTGTAAACTATTGTGAAGATTGAGATTGTTAGAATTAATATCCAAGAAAATTTAATTGCAGATTTTAGTTGATGGGTTTTTTTTGTTGAGATTATAAAGATAATGAAAATAATTGCCAGGAAAAGATGCTGAAAACCCATAAAAGCATTTAAAGGGAGTTTGAAGTTTTTTAAAATAGCTTTGTCAAGTATTGAGGTTGTTGTGAATAAAATTAAAGCAGCTATAATGTAGTAATATGCTTTTGTTTTAAAAAAAGCTTTGATAGGGTCGAGTAATTTTTGTTTTTCTTTAGTTTTTATTTGTAAAGTATAAGTTCCAATCATTAATAAAAAAATTCCTGTGATTTGAAGAAAAGTCAGGGTTTCTGCTAAAAAAATAAATGCTCCTAATGCAACTAAGCCTGGTGTAAGGACTAATAAAGGAAGAGCTTCACTAATCTCAAGATTTTTAATTCCCTGCATTACACAAAGAAATGCTCCTGCTTCAAAAAGAGATTTACTCATTAAAACAAAAAGGCCTGATGAAGTGACTAGTGTAAAATTAATAAAAAAGAAAAAGGGTATTGCTAAGATTAAGTTGAAAAGTGCAAATAGGGTTGAGAATCCTAATGCTTTTTCTTTAAATAAAACTTTTTTTTCAAATATTGCAGCTACTGCTGAAAAAAATGCAGAGATTAATGCTAAGAGGTACCATTCAATCATTTTTCAATATTTTGTTTTTTATATTTTTTAATAATGTTTTAAACCAATAATCCTTTAAATAAATAGTGTTATAGGGGCAGACTTCCATACAACACATACAGGTTATACATTTTTTATAATTGCAAATTGGATAGGGTTGAAGAGTAATTGCATTTACTGGACATTTTTCCTTGCAGATATTGCATTTTTGGCATAACTCTTTGTTAAAATCTATTTTGGGTTTTGGAAAAATTTTATTTAATAATACTAATAAAGGAAAGGGGTAAGTTAAGGGTTTTTTAAAATTTAATCTTGTATTTTTTGCATCTCCTATTGTTTTAATATCTTGTTTTTTTATTTTTGAAAATTTATTTGTGAGAATTTCATTTGAATTAAAGCCCATTATTTCAGAAGTGATAATATCTGCTGCAAAAGGATTTTTACTTACAATTATGAGATTGGATTTAATTTTTGTTCCTGCTGTTCCAGGACCATTTCCTTCAATTCCTTCAACAGCATCAATAATATTTAATTGAGGTTTGATTAAATTAGTTATTTTAATAATAATCTCAGACAAATCTTTGTTTTTTGGAAGCAGTTTGTGAATATAGGATTTTGTTTTTCCAGAAATGCATCCATATAAATTTTTTGCACATAAAGTAATTCCTGTAAAAGAATGTGTTTTTATTTTAGCTATATTAATTATTAAATCAAAGTCAAAGATAATCTTTGGAATAGGGATATTTTTGTTTTTAATAAAAAATGTTTTTGTTTGTAATTTATCAAAATTTAAGATGGTTGCATGTTTAGAGAGTTTATTTATTCCTGAAACTTCTAAAGTTTTTGTTGTATTATCTCCTGAACTATCTCCAATATAAATTTTAGAAGTATATTGTTTTAGAATTTTGCAAAGTTCTTCTATGATAATTGGATGGGTTGTAATTGCTTTTTCAGGTTTAACAGAACATAAAAGATTTGGTTTAATTAATATTTTTTTGTTTTTATATTTTGAAAAATCAAAGTTTATATTTTTTAAAGATTCTATTAGGGTTTTTTGAATTTCATTTGGATTATAAGAATTGCATTTTAGGATTGAGACTTTGTACATTTTATTTTTCAATATTACTTGTTCTTTTATATTTAAAACCAAACTTATCTAATAAGTTTATTGTTTGTTGTCTTTGTTCTGAATTACCACAACCTTTCCAGTCAACTAAAGCTAATTTAATTTGTTCTGTTGTTTTTTGTTCTGCTTGTTGAAGCATTGGAATTGTTAAAGGAAGAGAGTATTCTGGAATTATGTGAGATATTGCATAATTGCTATTGAGTTGGATTTTGTTAAAGTTTGGTGCATAATGAGGTCCTCCTATTCCAATACATGGAATCCAGTTTTCATAGTCTGATTTTTTGTAATTTTGTAAACTCATGATTGTTTTTGCAATTACTTCTGATGCTTGTTTATCTTGCCATTGTTTTTCTGAACTTCCTATTTCAATAAAGCAACAAGGGACTTCAATTAAAGGGCCATGATGGGTAACCTCCATTGTTATGTTGTAAGCTGGATCTAGTTTGTTTTCTTGTTTTGCTTGTTCTGCATTTTTATTTAATTGCTGGAATAAATATTTTAAAATAAATGCTGAAGTTGGACAGACTTTTCCTGAACTTCCTCCTAAATCAGCTGAACGCCAGTTGCCTGGTGCATGAAGACATAAAGAAGGTTCTCCTTTTTTTGATTTATGAGTTGATGCATAAATTAAAATATCAGTTATTTTTAAAAATGGATATTTTTTTATTGTGAATTCATCTGCATAAATCACATCTTTTTTTGTATCTAAAATTGGAACTTGTGGAAGAAAATTATCTTTTTTTAAAGTTTTTACTATGTTTGTTGATGCTATGTTTGGTTTTGAATGGACTATTGCGAAGCGCATTTTAATATAATAATTTAAGAAAGAGAATAAATAAGGTTTTTGGTTTTGGAAATGAATGGATGGTTGAGGGTTAAATGAGTTTTATTTTTTATAAATAATAATATATTTGTGTTTTGAATTACTACTCATTGGGATTCCTACTTTTTCAGCAAGTGTAATGAATCTCTTATTCTTGCATGATTTTTCCTTAATAAAAAATACTTCAACATCATGTTTATTATTAATAAATTTTTTATTTCTGTAAGCAAGATTAAATTTGTCCTCTAGAAATGGTTTTGCAGAAGGTTCTTTTTTAAGCCATTTAGGAAGATTATAATCATCTTTAACAAAGACTATAAAATCAAAATCAGAGTATAAACTTCCACGAAATCCAGGGGGAGCATATTTTCCAAAGGAGTTTTTAACAGAACTTCCAATTAAGATTAATTTTATTATCTTAGAATTAGGTAGAAGTTTTGATTTTATTTTTTTAATAGCTTTATCTCTTAATCTTTTCTGAATTGTTTCTGAAAAAAGAATTTTCTTTGGACGGGATTTTAGATAGAGTTCTTGTTTCATTTCAACCTCTCCTTTATCTCTTTTATCTGTTTTTTCAAAACAGGAATATCTTTTTTAATTATATCCCAGACAATATTTAAATCAACACCAAAATAATGATGAATCATTTTATCTCTTGTTCCAGCAATGTCTTTCCATTTAATTTCTTTATATTCTTTTTTAAGATTATCTGAAATATTTTTAACTGCTTCTCCAATAATTTCTATTTCTCTTACAATAGCACTTTTTCTTAATCTATTAGAAATTAATTCTTCTTTACTTATATTTTTAGAAAAATCTTCAATTGCATTAATACTATCTAATATATGTTCAATAAAAACTAAATCATTCTTGTTGTTCATATTATTCTTACCTCTTCTTTTAAAATAGATTCTTTTAAATAAGGACTTAGTCCATTATAACTAACTAAATCAATTTTTTTCTTTAATTTATCTTGAAGTTCTAATTGAATGCCTGCAAATCCAAACCCAATTCCTTTTGGAGGTTTAATTAATATATCAATATCGCTGTTTTTTCTCTGTTCTCCTCTTGCATAACTTCCAAAAATTCCTGCTTTTTTAATATTTTTCTTTTTTAAAATTTTCTTAATTTTTGGAATAAATTTATTAACAATCTTTAATTTTTCTTTTTTTATTTTATCAGAAAGTTTATTATCAGCTATTTTTTCTTTTACAGCTAATTCTTTTTTAGATAGCTCTTTTCCTAGATAGATTCTTTGTTTTTTGAATTTTTTACCATTCCTTATACTTCTAACTCTGTAATAATATTTTCTTTTATTTATTTTTTTTATTTCTGTATATGCCATTATTTTATTACGGGCACATTATTTTTAAATCTTTCTATGTGGACGTAAAAGTGACATCTTCCCAAACATAAATGTGTGAGCTTCCTTATTATCTCTTTAAGAATGCCACTAGAACTGCTCCCTAAAGCTTAGCTTGTGTAATATTAATGATATCACATCCTTATGATGTGGATTTAATGAATTTATTAACATTCACCTCTCAACCTCTTTCCCATTAATAACTAAAGTTGAGGGTTTTCCTGTTAAGGGGCCTGTGTTTATTATTACATCAACTTGATTTTTTATTTTTGGTTTTAATTGTTTAATAGATTTAAGAAAAGGCTCTCCTGATAAATTAACAGATGTTGTAATAAATGGAAGTTGAGATTGTTGGATAATTTTTGTGAAAAAATTATCTGGAATTCTTATTCCTAAAGAATCTGTTGATGAAACATGATTTAGAAATTTGGGATTTTGTTTTTTTAAAATAAGTGTGTAAGGCCCTGGAAAATATTTATCTAAATTTATATTTTTTGTAATGCAGTTTTGCTTTATCCATTCTATTGAAGGTGCAATTATTGAAAGGGATTTATTTTTATCTCTTGTTTTTATTTTTTTTATTTTTTCAACTGCTTGTTTATTTAAAGCATTGCAACCTAATCCATAAATTGTGTCTGTTGGGTAGATGAAAATTTTACCTTTTTTAATTGCATTTATAATTTCTGATGTTTCTATGTTTTTCATAAGTTTTAAATAACATTATTATTTAAATAGATTATGATTAAAGAGATTTTGTATTTTGTAATTGTAATTTTGGGCATTCCAGCAGGTTTGTTTATTTCAAAACTTTGCAAAGATGAAATTAAAAGCTGGAGGGTGAGGTTGATTGGTATGGGGATTATTTCTTTAGTTTTGGGGATTGTTGTTTTTTTTACTGGTTTTGAATATAAAATTTCAGTTATGATTAGTTTATTTTTTGTAGTAATTTTTTGTTTGACGATTGTTTTGAAAAATCAGCGATAGAAATATTTATATACTCAATTCATCTTTTAACAGTATATTTAAAGAGATGATGAAAGGAGGTGATAAAATGAAGAAAAAAGGACAAGCAGCTATGGAGTTTTTAATGACCTATGGTTGGGCTATTTTAGCAGCTGTTATTGCTATTGGAGTGTTAGCTTATTTTGGAGTATTTAGTCCTGGGAAATATGTTTCTGGAACTGCAATTGTTACACCTCCGTTTTATGCTAATGCCTGGAATATAGATGTTAGTGATGCAGGAGTTAATCTTGAATTAAAGAATAATGGTGGAGAGACCTATACAGTATCTACTGTTGGTATTACTAGTGCAACAGCTGGTGGTGCAGAGAGTATTTGTACTGCTACAGTTACTACTCCTGCAGCTATTGATACAGGTGAAGTAGGGATAGTATTAATTCCTTGTACTGGATTAACTGCTGGTGATAATTTTAAAGGAGATGTAGTAATTACTTATACAAAGGTAGGGAGCACAATTAGTTTAACATCAACAGGAACTATAGCTGAAAAAGTTGTTGCATAATTTTTTATTTTTTTTATTTATATTTTTTTATTTAAGTTAAAGGGGTTGGGGTTTATTATTAAGAATAATTTGGGAAGCTTTGCTAACCTAAATTGTTTCACTAATTATTATCTTATAAACATTTCTCGCTCTGCAGATAAGTAGCTTAAAGAGTAATTACAAAGTATTGAGGATAAAGAGATTTAGGTTAAGTTTGCTTTCTTGAATTTTTATAAAAACTAATTTTGGTTTACCTCTGGACATATATTCTGGTCTAACACAAAATTAAACACTAACGCAATATTTTTATACTCATTTGTTTTATTAATTAAATGAAAAAGAAAAAAGAGGGTGAGAAAATTAGGTCTAGTGCTAAATTTAAGAGTAAGAAAACTAAATTAAGAAATAAAAAATCTAAATCAGGGAGTGGGAAAGTTAAGAAGAGGGTTGGAAAAATTAAAAAGGATAAGGTTGAAAAAGAGGGAGGAAGTGTTGAGAAAGTTAAACCAGGTATTGAGTCACTAGACAATAAAAAAAATATTAAAATTAAAGAGGATTTGGAAGTGAAAAAAGAAAAAGGAATTCTAGGATTAAAAGAAGTTTCAACAGGGAGTATTTTTTCTAAAACCAAACCTAAATTAAAAAATATAGAAAGAGTTTCAACAGGGATTTCAAATTTAGATTCTATAACAGAAAAAGGTTTTGAAAAAAATTCAACAAATCTTATTATTGGAAGCAGTGGGTCTGGAAAAAGTATTTTTGGTGTGCAGTTTTTGATTGAAGGAATTGAAAAAAAAGAAAACTGCATGTTTATATCTTTTGAAGAAGGAAAAGAAACTTTTTATCAGAATCTTAAGAAGCTTGGATGGGATTTAGAAAAATTAGAAAAACAAGACAAATTTTATTTTCTTGAATATACTCCAAAAAAAGTTAAGATAATGTTGGACGAAGGAGGAGGAATTATTGAAAGTCTTGTTTTAAGAAAAAAAATAACAAGGATTGTTATAGATAGTTTAACTTCTTTTATTTTATTATTTAATGATGAACTTAAACAAAGAGAATCTACATTATCTTTGTTTAATCTTTTAAAAGGATGGGATTGCACAAGTCTTTTAACTTATGAAGGAGATAATCTTAAAGAAGATAAATTAAAATCTAAAATTTTAGAATTTGAATCAGATTCTATAATTGCTCTTTATTTTTTAAGAAATAAAAATGAAAGAAAAAGATATTTAGAAGTTTTGAAAATGAGGGCGACAAACCATTCTAAAAAAATACATGAATTTTCCATTGGAAAAAAAGGAATTCTCTTAAGTAAAAAAGTTTTTTCTGGAGAGCTGAGATAAAAATAAAAGATGTAGAAGCAAGAGATATGTGTTTCCCCAAAATTAACTTATTTACACATAAATTTGGGAAGTTTCACTAACCCAAATTTTTTACTAATTATTATCTCATAAACATTTCTCGCTATACAGATGAGTAGCTTAAAAAATAATTACAAGATATCGAAGACAAAGAGATTCAAGTAGGTTTGTCTTCTTGATATTAATCTAAGATTTAATTTTCGGTTGCTTATGACATATCAGGCTGTCCTGTAATTAAATAAAAAAAGAGACCTCATCTTCATCCTGAGATACTCTCAAACATTAATGGATTAATATTAATAAGAAAGAATATATAACTGAATGATTTATCATTCAGCAAAATTAGCCATCCCTTAGAATCCTTCTATTCAATCCATTTTTAGATTGTGACACAGCCTGATATATCGGGTGGCTGCACAAAATAAAAATAAAGGAAAAGGTTTTTATATACTTTTTTCTTTATATTTAAATAAAAAGAGGTAAAATGAATATTAAAAAGTTTTTTATTAATTTTGCAATTATAACTATAATGATTTTCTCAATAGTTGTAAGTGTAAATGCAATAAATGAGGGTTATTGTGCAACAGCGGAAGTTTCAGATATTAGTCCAAGTTCAATTAAAATTGGAGAAGAGTTTACAATCGGAGTGCAAATTGAAAATTGTGGAGAGGAAATGCCAGAATATATTTCTTTTGAATTATTAAATCCTCCAGTTGACATTGAAATTAAAGAACCTTTAGTCATTGATATTTCTAATTTAAATTGTCAGAATAGTGAAAGATTTATTTTATATCACATGAAGGCAACTGATGATGCTCAATCAGGAACTCATTTAATTAAAACTAAATTAACTTATGGAGGAAAAACATATTCAACAATAAAAAATTATGATATAACAATAGAAGTTATAGGAGAAAAAGCAGAATTAGGTATTGCTTCTCTTAAAACTAAGCCTGTGCTTCCAAAAGAAGGAGAAACAGTTGAACTAACTATGAGAGTTGAAAATACTGGCGAGGGTACTGCAAAATCAGTAGAGGTATATATGGAACATGGATTTCAAGGATTAAAACAATCATTTATTGGTGCACTTGATTCAGATGAAGATGGTCCAGCTATCTTAACTTTTATTGTGGATAAAGCAGGAGAATTTGAATTTCCAGTTACTATTTCATACAAAGATGATTTTGGGGATAATGAAATAAAAACAAATGTGAGCCTTAATGTATTAAATAAAGAATCAAATTTTGGTATGATTATTTTGGGAGTATTAATAATTGTTATTCTTGGAGGAGGAATATATTATTTTATTAAAACAAAAAAGTCAAAAGATAAAATTATTCATCAGCTTCTTAAAGGTGAGGAAAAGATTGAGAAGGAAATTAAGAAAACTTTTAAGAAAAGATAAAAAATAATAGTGGAAAATGGTTAGAAAATGCTTAATGATATTAAAGTTGGATTACTCAGCGCAACAAGTTCTATAAAAAGGGGAAATAAAAAAACTTTAGGATTTATTGTATTTGTTTTAGCATTAATTTTTATGAATCTAGTGTTCTTGCCTTCGATGATTGGAGGAGTTTCAGGAATGTTTACAGCTTTTATGCAGTACCCTTATGGAGATATTGTTGTTGAACCAAGTGGAGATAATACTTATATAAATAATGCAGATAATGTATTACAAAAGTTAAGGGCTGTTCCAGATGTAACCGCTGCAACAAAAAGATTAGATGTTGGAGCCTCAATAAAATATAAACAGAAAGTTGTAGGTTCTACAATAACAGGACTACTGCCTTCTGAAGAATATGATGTTTCTAATTATCCTAACATCATAAAAGAAGGAGAGTTCTTAAGTGACCTTTCTCGAGATGAAATAATAATTGGCGCTATGCTTGTAGAAGGTAACTTTGGTTCTGAAATTTATGATAACTTAGGGGGGGTAAGGGTTGGTTCTTTTGTTAATGTAACATACAGCAACAAAGTAACTAGAACTTACAAAGTAAAAGGGATAATGGAAGGCACATTTGAACTTATTGATCTTAATGCTTTAGTTCATTATAAAGAAATTGAAGATGTATTTGATATTGATGGGAGCAAAGCGACTAGTGTTGTTATAAGATTAAAAAGTAATTCTGACTCAGCAAAAGTAAAAGAAAAAATAATTGGAGCAGGAGTTAAAGAACCAGTTTCTACAAGTGATGAAAAGTCGGATGCAATATTAAGACAGGCAATGCAGAGTATAGATATGATAAATGTTGTATCTAATTTTGTTAGCTTAATTGTGGGAGCTGCATTAATCTTAATTATTATCTACATTAATGTTTTGAATAGGAAAAAAGAGATAGGTATCTTAAAAGCAATAGGAATCACCCCTAGTTCTATTGTATTTTCTTATGCATTTATCAGTATGTTTTATGTATCAATGGGGATACTTGCAGGATTAGGTTTGTATTTTTTCCTTATGTATTATTTTACTGTAAATCCTATAACATTTTATGATACTATAACGATTTTTCCAGAGATTCAAGTAGATTTAATAATTCGAAGTATTTTTACTATGCTTATTATGTCAGTTATTGCAGGGATTCTTCCAGCTTGGAGAGTTTCAAAACAAAGCATATTGGAGGCAATATGGGGGAGATAAAATGGAAAAAGAAAAAACATTAATTAAAGTAAAAAATATGGAAAGACATTATAAGTCTGGAAAGGGGATAGTTAAAGCTCTTGATAATGTCAGTTTTGAGATTAAGAAGGGGGAATTTGTTGCAGTTATGGGTGCAAGTGGAAGTGGTAAAACAACAATGCTAAGAATTCTTGGCTTAATGGACTTTCAGACAAAAGGAGAGTATTCTGTTCAAGGATTAAATGTAGAAGAATTACCAGAAGGAGAAAGAACATATTATAGATTAACTCAGCTTGGATATGTATTTCAAGATTATGCTTTGATGAATGAAATGAGTGCTTTAGAAAATGTTTATATTTTGTCTTTGATGGAAGGAAAATCAAAAAAAGAATCTATTGCAACAGCTCAAGAAGCATTGGATAAAGTTAATTTAGGTGACAAAGGAAACAGAATACCTAATGAACTTTCAGGGGGAGAAAAACAAAGAGTTGCTATTGCCAGGGCTATTGCAAAAAAACCAGCGATTTTATTTGCTGATGAACCTTGTGCTAATTTAGACACACATACTTCTGAACAAGTTTTAGAAGTTTTTAAAACATTAAATAAAAAGTTTGGACAGACAATTGTGATGGTTACTCATGAATCATGGCATACAAAATATGTTTCAAGGTTAATAAAATTAAAAGATGGAAAGATTATTAGTGATAAGAAGTTGAGAGGATGAATGGGTGAAATTGTTTGATGGGCGGTATTTATGATTTTTGTCTAAAATTAGAAGTATACAAAAAATTAAAAGTAATCATTTCTTTACAAATTCATGGACTTAAATGAATTAAAGAGGCGTTTAAAAGAACTTGATTTATCAGAGATTAAAACAACTAAACATGCATTTGAAAGAATACAAGATAAAAGAAGAAAGATAAATTATCCTCAAATAGTAAATTTAATTAGGTCTTCAGAAAAATTATACAAGTTTGAAGAGCAAACAGCTAAAAATCCTGATGAATCTAAATTTAAATTATGGTTTAAATTGAATTATATTTATGATATGAATGTATATACTGTGATAAATAAAAAATCAAGGGAAAAAGGTTTAAATAGTTTAAGGATTATATCTGCTCATAAGGTAAAGAGAAAAATTCAGGAGAAGATAACTAAAAATGAAAGTTAATATTGAATATGATGATGAAAATGATATATTATATTTTTATCCTAATGAAAAAAGCGTTGATTTTAGTTTAGACTATGATGATATCATTCTTGATGTTTCAGGTAATAAAATAGTTGGGATAGAGATTATGGATGCTTCTGAAAAATTTGGAGATGAAGAAGATATAGAGAAAATAAAACAAGCCATAAGCTCTATTAAGGAAGCATATTTTAAAGTTAAATATGGAATTAATTCAATATTTGTTAAAATAGGTTTTGTTTCTTCAACACCTGAAAGAAAAGAAGGTATGTTAATCCAAGTCCCAATTAAAAAAGAGATGATGATTGAAGTTTAATTGCCTGTTTTTCTTTTCCTCAAGTTTTTTAGTTAGAATTAAATCTATTTCTTCAAGATCTTCAATGATTTGGTTTGATAATTGGTTGTTTCATAAAGAAAAAAATTATTTTGATTATATAAAAGCACATAGTGAAAAGTCTAAGGGTATCGTCGATAAAATGGTAAAAATTATTATTCAGCAGAGTGAATAATTGTTCACCAAGAAAATATTTGTCAAGTGGGAATTACCAAAACTTTTTCACCCTATGTCTTTAATTAAATTATTTAATTGCTTCTTATTTTTAATCTCAACAAAGCCACATTTATATTTATCAATAAGTGCCTTATGACCTTTGTAACTTTTTGGATGATCCCTTATCCTATATTTTTTTACATGTTTCATTATCTTCCAAGTATCTCTTATATTTGTTTTTTCTTTTTCCATCCCCAAAAATCTTCCAAAAACAAACCTTTTCAAAATATTTTGTGACATCCTCCGTCCCCTAAAGGTTGCCCACCTCCACCCCACCCCGCAATCCT
>CAYRKK010000001.1:0-46493 GCA_964424875.1 Candidatus Woesearchaeota archaeon | reverse complement strand
TTGTTAAAACTCTTTTATTTTTTTTCTTCTTTTTTTTCTTCAGTAGGTTTCACAATTGTTTCAGCAGGTTTAGCTTCTCCTTCAGTTGGTTTTTCTCCTTTTTTCCATCTTTTTCTGCTGCTTTAGCAGCAGCTTCTTCAACTTGTTTTTGTTTTTCTGCTAATTTAGTATCTTGAGCTGCTTTAATTTCTGCATAATAATCGCTTAATTCTTTTCTTTTTTCAGGAGAGGTTTCTGTTTTTTCTTCTGAAATTTCTTTGTCAAATTTTCCTTTATTAACATCTTGAATTAATTCATTAGGATTTTTGTTTTCAACTAAGATTCCAATTGAAGCACAGGTTCCTAGAATTGATTTAACCGCTGCTTTTAAATTTTTTTCAAGCATATTTGGATGTTTTATTTTTGCAATTTTAATTACTTCTTCTATAGAAGCATTTCCAACTTTTATTTCTGCGTGTTTGTTAGAGCCTTTTTCTAAGTTAAGTTCTTTTTTTAATAATTCTGAAGTAGGTGGTGAAGAAGTATGAACTGTGAATTCTTTTGTTTTTTCATTAACATCAAGTTCAACAGGAACTTTCATTCCTTTAAATTCTTTTGTTGCTTCATTTACATCTGAAATAACTTTTCCTATGTTTATCCCCATTGGACCTAATTGCTGAGCAACTGTTGGTCCTGGTTTCATGTCTCCTCCGTCGATTAAAAGTTTTATTTTCATTTTCGTATGAAATCGTAAGGAAACCTCGGTTTCCTTAATAAGTCAACCTTCCTTAAAGGGTCACCTTTCCTAAGTTAGCTCCTTTCAGTTGATTATCTTCTATTTTACTTATTGGTTTTATTTTCATTTTGTTTGTTGATTTTAAAAAGATTAATTATGGATTATATAAATTTAACTGATGATTTTTAATAATCATCTGGGATTAATCCTCCTGTTGGTTCTTGATATTCATTGTTTATTTTTGGTTCGTCTGTTCCTAATGGAATTGTTTCTTCTTCTATTTCACCTGTTGGTTTAGAATCTGATTCTTCTGTTTCTTCTTTTTCTCTTCTTATAACTTTTATATTATCTAATTTTACTGTTACAGGAATTGGAACAACTGCTGCCAATAAAGTAACAACTGCTTCTCCTTTTGATTTATCAATTCTGATTACTTTTGCTTTTTCTTTTTTAAATGGTTCTCCGATAATCTCTACAATATCTCCTTTTTCAATATTAATTTCTTCTAAAACAGGTTCTAACATGTTTTTAATTTCATCATAAGAAACTGTTTTACCAATAATTCCTTTAACATAAGGTAAATTATAAGCTGCTTCTTCTGCAGAATCTCTGTCTTCTGCTTCTAAGAAAATATAACCTCTAAGCCCATGAGGACGTGCTAAAGAGTATACTTGCAATTCTTTCTTATGGATTTTGTCAGAGATTAATTCTAATGCTCTGTCTTCTTTATTTGTTGTTACTTTTATTATAAATATCATTTTTGTATTTCCTAAGATTGATTTGCAGTTTGTTTATTTTTACTATTGGGCTCCAGCTAATTAATAACTATTATAGAAGCCATAAGATTATTTAAAATTTAGGGTTTATAAATGTTATGATAATCTGAAAAATTCCATTACTAATGCTATTGCAAAACCAATTAAACCTACTAAGCCTAATCCAATTGCAGAAACTTTTGAAATTGTTGTGAATTCTTTTTTATCTGGTTTTTTCAAAAGATACCAGACTCTTAGGCATTGTTTTGAAAATGATTTTAGGTTGAACATCGTATGGAAACTTTGTTTGTTTAGTAAAAATAAATGGAGAGAGTAGTTTTTAAATGTTTTGAGGGATTTTATTTTTCTAATCTTGATCTTGATTCAGTAACATAATGATGGGCACCATGATCTGATCCAAAATCAAGTATATCTGGAAAGAAACCATTTGAATTGTTAAACTCTCCCTCCCTATAATCATCATACTCTTCTAAGAGCAATAAATATTCACCTATTTCTCTGTCTGATATTGGTAAATCCTCTTCAGCATATCTTGGATCATTAAACTCATAAACTAATTGAATAACACAACTTAAACCATTCAACAAATTTCCAGATATATGTTTTACATGATTGGATCCCTCTTCTGGGAATCCGGAAGCATTAGCTATTGCAAATAATTCCTTTCTACGCTCTTCTATTCTATTTTCCAAGGTTCATGATTCAAAAAAATAATCTATGAACTACTCTTTATAATACCATCTGATTCTTTATTCCTAAGAAGTAATGAACACTCAATCAGGGCATCTACTCCAAAAACTCTATTCCCAACTCATCTCCCATTTCAACTTGTTTTTGTAAATCAGAAGGTAAAACTCCTCCTGTAATTTGGGCTGATTTTACACCAGTTATTATTATCATAACTCTAATTGATTTTTCCATTTCAGGGGATAATTGAGCTCCCCAAATCATTTTAGCATCTGGAGAAAGTTGGTCTCCAACTGCTGCAATAATTGCCCGAGCTTCATCTAAACTCATATCATTCCCTCCAATAATATTAACTAAAGCTCCTGTTGCATTTGAAATATCAACATCTAAAAGAGGATTAGACAATGCTTTTTCAACTGCTTCTAAAGCTCTGTTAGCGGAATCTGATTCACCCATTCCCATTAAAGAAACTCCTCCATTAGCCATAACTGCTTTAACATCTGCAAAATCTAAATTAACTAAACCTGATTTTGTTACAAGTTCTGTTGTTCCTTTTACTGCATTTGTTAAAATTTCATCTGCTACTTTAAATGCAGTTTGTAAGGGTAATTCGGGGGCAATTTCTAATAGTTTATCATTTGGTATTACAATTAAAGTGTCAACAATTGATTCTAATCTTTCTAAACCATATTCTGCGTTTTCAATTCTTTTTTTTCCTTCAATTGTAAATGGCAAGGTTACAACTCCTATTGTTAGTGCTCCTTGTTTTTTTGCTAATTGAGCAACAACTGGTGCTGCTCCTGTTCCTGTTCCTCCGCCCAAACCACAGGTTATAAAAACCATGTCACATCCTGCTAATTTTTTCTTGATTTCTTGTTCTGATTCATGAGCTGCTTCTTCTCCAATTTTGGGATTTGAACCTGCTCCTAAGCCCATTGTTAATTCTCTGCCAATTAAAATCTTATAATCTGCATTTGAATATAAAAGATCTTGAGCATCTGTGTTTAATGCAATAAACTCTCCCCCTTTAATTCCAATTTCTTTCATTCTTGAAATTGTATTTCCTCCTGCACCTCCTAAACCAAAGACTTTTACTTTAGCATGTTGTTTTTTAAGTATTTCTTCTAATTCTCTATCTATTTCTGAAAGTTCTGATGATTTATCAATTATTAAAGAAGGTCTTGGTTGAGAAACAGGTGTTATTGGAGAAGGCTTGGGAAAAGAAGATATGGGTGGTTGAGAAGAAGTTTCTTTATCAGGTTTATAAGAATAATCATCTGATGAACTTGATTGTTTTTCAGATGTTTCTTCCCATGGATTATCTGATTCCTCTTTTAGATAATCTTGTTTTTCAAAATCCTCTTCCATTTGAAAAAGAAAGGGGATTGATATTTAAAGATTGTTAAATCTTAATATGTACTTTGGAAGATTATGATTTAGAGTTGTTTTGAAGTCCCTTCTTTTTTATGATTAAGCAACTTGAGGAATAATAAAATCATCTCTGCTTGTCCAAGTTTTTTGTTGCTCAAAGTTCCTTCCAGAATACCATTTTTTTCCATTAACAGATAATGGAGTTTCTCCATAAATTTCTAGATGAAGAACAACTAGTTCATTAGTAGATCCTTCATAAATACACCTTAAGCTACCAGCTCTTTCTTGTTTATGAAAAACCCAATAATCTTCTTGTCTAAAACATCTTTTATCTCCTGTTAAACCTCCTCCGAAAACATGTAAAACTCTGCCATCATCACACAAATAAAAATTAACTCCTTCTCCCAACATCCTTATTAATTCTTGACTTAATTTCCTTCTTGAATCTCTATCTTCCATATTTTTTAGAATAATTAAGAGTTTAAAATAATTATTGTTTTGTAGTTATTGTTTCTTGTTTTCCTTCTTCTTTTTCTTTCTTAGAGTTTTCCTTTTTATCCTCAATTTTTTTAGACTCTTCTTTAGCTTCTTTATTTTTATTTTCTTGTTTATTCTCTTTATTCTTAAGTTCTTCTTTCTTTTCTTCAACCTCAAAATCCATTCCAGTTATTTCTTTAAATTTTTGAGCCATCATTTCAACGAGGGGTTTAATTTTTTCATCTTTAAAAACAATTTTTTTAGATTTTGTTTTCTCATCTTCTTTAATATTAAAATCAAATCTTTGTTTAAAAAAGAAATCCTGAAGGGCATTTATTTTTTCATTGTCATTTGTGATTTTCTTTGTTATTTTAAAGGTGTAATCAACTTCTTTTCCTGCTAAAGGATTATTAAAATCAATCATTACTCTTCCTCCTGAAACAGAGATAACTTTTGCAATATTGTTGTCAAGTTGAAGGACTAATCCTGGATAAGGATTTATTTCTCTTTTTTTAAAAGCTGATAATGGATAAGTTTTCATTAGTTGGGGGTTTCTTTTTCCAAAAGCTTGTTCTGATTCAAGATGTATTTTATATTCTTTGTTTAGTTCTTTATCTAAAATTGCTTCATCTAAACCTTTTAAAAGCATTTGATTTCCAGCAGAGATTATCATAGATTTTATTTGTTCTGGATTTTGTATTCCTATTTGTTTTGCTTCTTCTGGATTTGTTGTATCAAAAATCTGATTATCTGGGTCTTTTCCTGTAAATTCTATTTCAATAAAATCATTTTTTTGGATTTTGTTTTTTTCCATGATTAAAGACTGAAATAAGGGTTTAAAAGATTATTGGAATATTTATAATTGGGAATAATAATCTTTTTATAGGATTTAAAATTTGTTTTAAGATGGTTGATGAACAAATGTCAAGAGAGGATTATAATTCAAGATTTGAAGTTGTTTTAGCAGCTCCTTATGAAAGATGTGAAACAAATGGAGAAAGATTTGATTTTTATGGACAAATTGCAGATTCATTAATAGACTTAAGAAAAAGATTATTTCTTCCACATAAAGAAATAAAAAGAAATTTAACAAAGGAAGAATTGTTTCAAGAAACTTATGGAAAAATGTTAGAAGGGGGGAAGTGTTTTAAGTGGTTCTCCTATTAATGAAGGAATAAATCGAGAATTAGAAGGTAGAGGAATAACTGGAGGTTATGAAAAAAAGAAGAATCAATGGTCTGGGAGCCAGCTTATTGAAATAATGAGAAGAAGGATTGTACCTTTTTGTGATTTGATTTTATTTGATGCAGAAACTCCTTCACTTCTTTTGCCTGATGGGCTTCCTTCTTTTATAATGGGATTAGTGGGAGGGTGTGCCATGGAATCAAAAAAACCAAGAATTTATTTTTATAGACAAGATTCTCAAATTGAAGTTACAAGTGAGTTTGATTTAAAAAAACATCCAAGTATATTTTATAGATCAGAGGAGGAAGGTTTGGAGAAAATAACTCAAGCTGTAAGAGAATTTTATAGAACTTAATTTTCTATTGGATAAATTTACCAAAGTTTTATAAACACATTTTTAATTTATTAAACATGGCATTTAAATTAATTAATGCAACAGAGGCTAGACAAGGAAGTGCAATTATTGTTGATGATGTGGCTTGTATTGTTCGTTCTAATGATATTTCAAAAACAGGAAAGCATGGGCATGCTAAATGCAGGATTGAAGCTATTGGGATTATTGATGGTAAAAAAAAGGTTTTTGCAATGAGTGGGCATGATAGATTAGATGTTCCTTTGATTAATAAAAATAAAGCACAATTATTATCCATTTCAAGTGATAAAGCAAGTGTTATGGATTTAGAAAGTTTTGAAACATTAGAGATAGTTATTCCTGAAGAATTAAAAGAAGATTTAAAAGAAGGAGATCAAGTAGAGTATTGGGATGTTGAAGGAGCTAAAATAATTAAGAGGAAGATTTAAAAAAGGTTTTTTATATATTTTAAAATGGCAACAAAATTACCAGTAACGCAAGCAAGATTGTATAAAAACATGTTTGTCTGCAAGAATTGCAAGTCTAAAATTAGGGCAGATCCTCGTAAAATTATTGAAGGTAAGATTAGATGTAGAAAATGTTTGAAGAGGGCGTTTAGACCTGTGAGGAAGAAGTAAGAGTATTTTTATGTAATTAATAATGAATAGGATTTAAGATATTAAATTAAAATACTTATATTTATAAATCAAGATTATCTAGTAATAAAAACAAGAGGAGATTAAAATGAGCTTTTACATATATGATATAACTTTTTTAATAATATTTAGTTTAGGTGTTGGGATTTTTTTGTGGAAACGAAAAAAGAATTTAAAAAGAGAAGGAATTATGTATCTTTATAGAACTCAGGTTGGTGTAAAATTTATTAATTATGTTGGAGAAAAATATAAAAAGACCCTCTCTGTTTTAGGTTTTATTGGAGTTGTTTGTGGATATTTGCTTATGGCAAGTATGATGTATTTTTTATATAAATTAGTTTATATTTATCTTTTTGTTCCGGAAATTGTTAAAGCAATTAAAATTCCTCCATTAATGCCCTTAATCCCTTATTTACCTGAAGCTTTTAAAATTGATTTTTTACCTCCTTTTTATTTTACTTATTGGATTATTGCAATTGCAGTTATTGCTATTTTTCATGAATTTGCTCATGGAATAATTGCTCGTCTATATAATGTTAAAATTTTAACAACTGGTTTTGGTTTTTTAGGTCCTTTTTTAGCTGCATTTGTTGAACCTGATGAAAAACAAATGGAGAAAAAATCAAAATATCAACAAATTGCTATTTTATCTGCAGGTGTTTTTACTAATCTTATATTAGCTATTTTGTTTTTTTTATTATTATCTGTATTTTTTGTTTTAACATATATTCCTGCTGGTGCAATATTTAATACTTATACTCCTGGGATAGTTAATATTAACTCTATTAATATGGTTGGTGGAAAAGTTGTAAATGATGCTTCTGCTCAAGGTTTATTAAATATAATTAAAGAGAACAATCTTAGTGATGATTTAATTTTAGGAGGTAATGGGAATACCTTGGAATTAACTAAGATTGTTGCAGATGGAAAAACATATTATATTTCTATTGAAAATTTTAAGGTTCAATTAGAAAAAAGTTTAGAAGAAGATTTAGAAAAAGTTGCATTGTATGAAGATTTGCCTGCTATTAATGCTGGTTTAAGGGGAGCTATTATTGAGATTAATGGTATTAAGATTACAGATCATGATGATTTAGCATTAATATTAAAAGATTATGATGTTGGTGATAAAGTTAAGATTATTACAAAAGATGTTAAAGGGAAAGGAGAAAGATTAGAGTATGAAATTATATTAGCTGAGGATTCAAATCAGTATGAAGGATTAGAAGGAGAGTTCTATAGTTTAAAAAGTGGAAATGAGAATATTGAGGTTAAAAAAAAGGCTGTTATTGGAATTGGGTTTATGAACACAAATCAAAAAGTTTTAGGAACAGTTGCAGATATGTTTAATTTTTTCAAAAAACCTGCTACTTTTTATGAACCAAGATTTAATATTGATTTAATTGTTTTTATTTATAATTTAATTTGGTGGCTGGCTTTAATTAATTTAAGTGTTGCTTTAATTAATATGTGGCCTGTTGCTATTTTTGATGGAGGAAGAATGTTTATGTTAAGTATTTGGGCCATTACAGGTAGTGAGAAGTTTGCTCAAATTATGTTTAAGTTAGCTACTTATTTAATTTTAGGTGCTTTGTTGGTTTTGATGTTAGGTTGGTTTAGTGCGATGTTTTGATGCTCAGCAGGAGCATTTAGACAATTAAGATATTTTAGATAATCTATACAGCTTAAGAAAATAATCTACCCTCTAAAAAACTAGGAGTATTTATGCAGTAAATTTACTAAATAAACATCTGATTGTTTGCCCTATAGAAAGACTTAAAAGTATATGTTAGAGTAGATAGTTAATCCTAAAGGGAAAAAGAGTTCTGTGATAAAATAATAAAATGGATTTGAAGAAACAAGAAGAAATAAGATTAGGAAGTCAAAGGATAATAAAAATAAAATGGGGGTTATTTTTATAATTCAATATGAATTATTCATTATTTTTAGGGCCTGGTCCAGTAGGACCTATAGAAATATTTTCAGCCCTTTGTAAGAAAACAATTGATGGAGGTACGGATTTAGATAGTGCTGTAAGTTCTAATCATAAAAGAATTAAAGAAATTGCATTTAGATATCTACAAACTCAAAATAAAAATCCATTTCCAGGTTGTGGAACATCAGGTGATTTTGAAAAAGAATTTGAAAGGTGCCATCCACTATCTCTTTATGAAGAATTTTCAAGACTTGCTTTACCCCATATGGATTTACCTATTATTGTTGTTGAAGGAGAATTTAGTTATTATAGAAACTTATGCAAAGTTATTGATGAAGCCAATTTAGAAAACATATTAATAGCAAAACAAATGAGATTTGAAGGAAGATTAAAACATCCAGAATCTTCAGGAGTAGATATGAAAATTCCTAATGTCAATACCTTGATTGATGAAAAAGGATTTCCAAGTTTGATTGCAGGAGCTCATTTTCTATCAATTGGAGTTCATCATGAAAAAAGAGAGTATGCTAATCTTAAGATAGGAGGAAATATTCCACATCCGGCAATTACTTCATTAATAGGAGATAATACGCAATTATTATTTTTAGAAGAAGGTGATTTGATTTATGATGAAGGAACAGCCTATTCAAAGGTTTTTAATGGCAAGAAAGGACTTGTTAATGGATTACAAGAATTTAGAAAATGGAGCCCCCGTATATTACAACTTGCAGATGAGAAAGGAAGGAGTTTTAATGTTGATATTTTTCCAGAAGAATATCTTTCAAGTTATGATAGGAAACAAGGAGATTATGGACAGGTTCTAGTTTCTATTAGAGCAAAAACCTAATCGGGAATTTATTCGCTATAATTTATTTAGATAGTACAAAAAAGAAATTACACACAATATCTTAATTTTAGAAGAAAATAAACAATCATTTGATTATTTACTCCTAGTATGAATATTTTTTTAACAATCATTTCCATGCCCACCTTATCTCGACAGGGGCATTCCAATTCAAAACCACCAAAATCTTTATAAACTATAATTATTATAATTATTATAACTGTTATAAAAATGGAAACTACAACTATTGCTATACCAAAACCTTTAAAGGAGGATATTCAAGAATTTGGGAATAAAGGAGAAACTTATACAGAAATAATTTTGCGTTTACTTGAAAGTGCAAAAGAGAGACAATTGCAAGATTTATTAATGAGTGAAGAAGATTGCATTAAAATAGATGAAGCCCTGTCAAATGCTAAAAAAAGATGGCAAGGGTGATAATAACAAAAAAATTAGAAGAAGAAATTAATAAAAAATTCAAAAAAGAATCTATTAAAATTATTAAATTAATGTACTCTCTTAAGGATTCTCCTAAAAAAGGAAAACCAGTTAGTTGTGTTGGGAGGATTTTAATTAAAGAATTAAGATATAAATCTTATCGATTTTATTTTATTGTTGATGGATTTAAAATAAAACTTTTGAAATCTGAAGAATTAAAAGATCTTTTAATAAAATTTGTCATGATGTCTGATAAGAAAACACAACAAAAGGTTATTGATGAAATTAAGAGTGTCTTAAGAAATTTAGGAGAAGAGGGATTTTTATGATTAAAATGATTTTTTGAATAGGTTTTTAAAATAGATTTCTTCTCTATCTTCATGAAAAACATAAAAAAAGTTTTAGAGAAACAAGGGCATAGATTTGTTGGAAAAAATAGTGTTGTTAAAATATGTAGATGGACACAGAAATCTTTAGTTGATAAAGGGATTTGTTATAAAGAAAAGTTTTATGGAATTAAAAGTCATCTATGTTGTCAAATGTCTCCATGGCTTGGATGTCAAAATAAATGTTTGCATTGTTGGAGACCTATTGAAATTGATTTTTCTAAAGTTGTGGATAGTAAAAAGGTTGATTCTCCTTCTGAAATTATTGACAATTGTATTAAACAACAGAGAAAATTATTAACTGGTTTTAAAGGAAATTCAAAAGTTAATTTTAAAAAATTAAAACAAGCTCAAGAACCAATGCAGTTTGCTATTTCATTAATTGGTGAGCCTACCTTATATCCTAAGATAGGAGAGTTGATTTCTGAATTAAGAAAAAAAAGGAAGACAAGTTTTGTTGTTAGTAATGGATTATGTCCTGAAGTTTTGAAAAAATTATCTAAAAATAAACAGTTGCCAACTCAGCTTTATATTAGTTTAAATTCTCCTAATGAAAAATTATTTGATAAGTGGCATAAAAGCTCTGTTAAAAATGCTTGGAAAAAATTTAATAAAAGTTTAGAAATTATAAAAGGATTGAAAGACAAGACTCGAACAGTTATTCGAATGACATTAGTTAAAGATTTAAATATGAAATCAGAACAAGTTAAAGATTATGTTAAGTTGATAAAAAAAGCTTGTCCTGATTTTATTGAGGTGAAGGGGTTTGTTAGTGTTGGTTTTTCTCGTCAAAGATTAGGTTATGAAATGATGCCGAGTCATGAAGAAGTAAAAGAATATGCTAAGAAAATTGTCAATGAATTAGGTGAAGGATATAAGATTTTAGATGAGCATAAATTTTCTAAAGTTGTTTTGATTGGGAAAGATAAAAAGAAGATGAAGATAAAAAATATTTAATAAACTTCAACTATTCTGTAAATTGCTATTAATGAATCTCCCAAAGATTGAATTGAGAGTCTTTCAGCACTGTAATATTCTCCGCCAGTTCTATCAATTAAAACAGCGTTTCTAGGAAGCTCTTGATGTTCCTTGAAATCAAAGGTTCTTTCTTGACCCCTCTGTAAGTCTTTAAGTTCTTCAAAAGGGAGGATTAATTTATCATCTCTCATTTTGTTTAATTATTAAAAGTTAGGAGTTTATAAATATTCACATAAACACCAACCCATCTTTAGTTAAAACTGTGAAACGAATTCCGACAGGAAGTGAGAGAAGGGCTGAGATTAAAGCCATGTGCTGTTTTCCATCACCACTTGCAATTGAAAGGGCAACTTCGGTTCCTTTAGTTTTTCCTTTAAGTTTTTGCATTATTTCATCTTTTAATTCAAGAATTGAGTTTGTTTTTATTTCTATAAATTCAAAATCTTTTTGAACATTGAATTGTTTTGCAAAATCATCTCCAAGAAGAATTATATTATCCCAATCTCCATGATTAATTACACCTGCAACTTGCCCCCATGTTCCTTGGCCTGTTCCAAGTAATGCTATTAATTCCATATTGTAAAAAAAGGAAATATATTTATAAGGTTATATGTGGTATTAATTATATTATAAAGAGGTAGAGATTATGAAAGACATTCCATTATCTGAAATAACTTTAAGAAAATATGAAAAACCATTTGGTTTAGAAAAAAGAGAATTAATTAGAAAAATATGTTTATCTTTAGGATTACTCCAGCTTGGAGATTCACGAGATGTTATTGTTGATATTTTAATGGTTTTAATAGGGGCAAATAAGAATAAAAGAAAACTAAGTAGTGAGGAGATTAGAAAAAGGGCTGAAGAGGTTAGAAAAAAATATAGTCTCGATAATAGAGGGTTAGCTGAATCAAATATTAGACGACAATTGAAGAGACTTAGAGATGCTATGATTATTGAAAAGAATAGTAATGACTATTATTTAATAGAGCAATTATGTTTAAAAGAAATTTTTGAAAATAATATTGAAAAGTTTATTATTCCTCAAATAATTAATAGGGTGAAGGAATATCTTGAAGAATTAGAAAAATTAGAAAGAGGGGAAAAATTTAATTTAAAAAAATAAAAAATAAAAAAATTATCTTTTTCGTTTTTTAGCAGCTTTCTTTTTTGCTGGTTTTTTCTTTGTAGGTTTTTTTGTATTAAGTTTCTTTTTTAACACTTCAGTATTTTTAAGCTGTTTTTTAAGAGACTTAATTCTTATATCACACTGCTTTTTTGTTTTTGGTTGCTTCATCTTTACCTCCTTTTTATTGTTTACAATATATATTTACTATTGATATAATATATTTAAATGTTTGGATAATTAAAAAATTTTGTTAATTTTGAATTCTATAAGCATAAAATCTGGATTATATAAAAAATATAATTTATACAAATATTTATAAAAACGTATTTCCTTAATTTTTAAAAGAGGAAAAATAATGGAAATCATATCAGATATCACGTCGTTAAAAACATGTTTTTTAAGTAACTATCCTCCTAAAGAATGTGGGATTGCTACTTTTACAAGGGACCTTTCTAATGCAATGGATAAAAGATTCAATCCAAAATTAAAATCAAATGTAGTTGCTTTAAATTCTCCTAATGAACATCAAGAGTACCCAAAAAAAGTTATTTTTGAAATGAATAAAGAAAATATTGAAGATTATATTGAGATGGCAAAAAAACTAAATAATAATGATGAAATAAAGATTGTATCAATTCAACATGAGTTTGGAATTTTTGGAGGAGATTATGGGGGTTATTTAATTCCTTTTTTAGAATGTCTTGAAAAACCAGCAGTTATAACTTTCCATACTGTTCTTTCAAATCCTGATGAATATAGAAAAAAAATTGTTAGAGCAATAGCTTCAAGAGTTTCTGCCATTGTTGTTATTGCTAACTCTGCAATAGATATACTTGTTAAAGATTATAAAATAGAAAGGGAAAAAATACATATGATTCACCATGGTGTACCAAATGTTGCTTTTCAAGATACAAAAAAATATAAAGAAAAATTAAATTTGAAAAATAAAATAGTTTTATCTACTTTTGGTATGTTGAGCAGAGGAAAAGGTATAGAATATGCAATTAAATCAATAACTCCCTTAATAAAAAAACATCCCAATCTTCTTTATCTTATAATTGGGGGAACTCATCCTGGAGCAAGTCTAGAAGATGGGGTGAAGTATAGGGAGGAGCTTGAAGAACTTATTAAAAATTTAAAATTAGAAAACAATGTAAGGTTTGTAAATAAATATCTTGAATTAAAAGATATCTTAGACTATTTATTAGCTACTGATATTTACTTGTTTACAAATCTTGAAAAAGCACAAATATCAAGTGGAACCTTGGCTTATGCTCTTAGTTGTGGGAAAGTTATTATTTCAACTCCAATTATTTATGCTGAAGAAATTCTTTCAGATGAAAGAGGGATTATTGTAAAATTAAAAAATCCAGAATCATTTACTAATGCTATAGAAAAAATACTTTCTAATCCTGTTATTAAAAAAAATATTGAAGAAAATGCTTATTTTTTCAGCAGACAAATGACTTGGTCTAATGTTGCTTTAAGTTATTTAAAAATATTTAATAAAGTTGTGAAACTAAGAAAAGAAACAACTGAAAAGTTTCCTGAGATTAAATTAGAGCATATTAAAAAATTAACAGATGATTTTGGAATAATCCAATTTGCAAGTCATACTTCTCCTTCAAGAAATTCCGGTTATACTTTAGATGATAATTCAAGAGCACTTATTTTTTCATCATTACATAATCAGATTTTTAAATCTAAAGAATCTTTTGAGCTTTCCCATATTTATCTTGATTTTATTGAAAATGCTGGAGATGGAAATGGGAATTTTAAAAATCAGCATAAAAACAATGAAGAAAAAACAAACCCTTATAGTGAGGATTCTTTTGGGAGAATGATATGGGCATTAGGTTTTGCAGTGAATAAATCAAAAAATTGGAAAATAATTGAAAAAGCAAAAAGTTTAATCGAATGTTCTTTTGAAAAAGTATCTGATTTAAAATCTCCAAGAGCAAAAGCTTTTGCTTTAATAGGTCTTGCTCATTATTATAAAGAATTTAAAAATAAAACTTTATTTGTAAAAATAAAAGAAGTTGCTAATGATTTAGTTAATCTTTATAATAATGAATCGTCTAAAAATTGGAAATGGTTTGAACCTTATTTAACTTATGCAAATGCAAAACTTCCAGAAGCATTATTCTCAGCATATGAAATCACCGGAGATATGAGGTATTTGAAAATAGGAAAAGATAGTTTAAAATTTCTTTCAGATTTGTGTATAATTAATGAAAAATTAAATCCTATTGGAGAAAAAGGATGGTATAATCGAGATAATGAGAGAGCTTTTTTTGACCAACAGCCAATTGATGCTTCTTCGATGGTGCAGGCTTTTTTAATAGCCTATAGAGTTACTGGGAATTCAGATTATTATGAGAAGGCTGTTATTTCTTTTAATTGGTTTTTAGGATATAATCATTTAAATCAAATGATCTATGATGAAGCAACAGGAGGTTGTTTTGATGGTTTAGGAAAACACTCTCTTAATTTTAATCAAGGAGCAGAATCAACTGTTTCTTATTTAATTTCAAGAATTTTTTTAGAAGAAGTAAAGAGGATGAGAGGTTAGAAATAAAAATTGTTAATTGGAAATATTATCTTTAAAAAAATATAAACTACACCCACTTCAATCCTTGAAAATCAAATTTAAAATCAATAACTTTATTCTTAAATCTTTTAATAAGTTTCTCCCTATTATCTGTATAAAACAAAACACTGCCACCTCCTCCACTTCCACACACTTTAGCAGAAATTGCATTAGCTTTAAGTCCGTTAGAGATTATTGATTTCAATTGAGGAGAAACTGTGAGATTGGAAAGTTTTTCTCTTTCTTCTGTTTCTTTATTCATTAATTTAGCAAATTTATTTAAATCTTTTTTTAATAAAGCATTTTTCATTTCAATAGCAATTTTTTTTATTTTTAAAAGATTCTTTATGTTTTTTCCTTTTAAAAGATTATCAATAGCTGCTTTGTTTGAAGAACCAGAATAATGAGAAGCTCCTGAATAAACTAAAACAAGTTTTTGTTCTAACTCTTTTATTAATTCTTTTTTTAATTTTAAGGGTTTTACAATGACATTATTTTTTTTAAATTCCATGAAATTTATTCCTCCAAAAGCAGCTGCATATTGGTCTTGTTTTCCATTAGATGATGATTCTTTAATAGATTGTTCAATTTTGAAAACAGCTTCTGCAATTTTTTGTTTGTTCTTTAAATTAGTGATTAATGCTACCCAGACAACACTCATTGAACTTGAAGTTCCTAAACCACTTGATGTAGGAATATTTCCAGAATATTTTAAACTAACATTTTTATTTGTAGCTGTAAGCTCTCCAAAAATATATTTGTTAATTGATGCATTTAAAACAGCTCCTCCATATTTAATTGTAAAAGGTTCTATATCTGTTGTTCCTCCTGCAAAATCAATTCTTACAGGAGCTCTTACTTTTTTAATTATCATTCTTTTTATTATTTTACCTCTTTTATTAATTACTAAAGATTTATTTAATTAAAAACCTTGTGTTTTTATGGAAAAAAGAAAAGTGTTGGTTATAGTTGCTCATCCTGATGATGAAACAATCTGGATGGGTGGAACTTTGTTAAGAAATAAAAATAAATGGGATATTACAATAATTAGTTTATGTAGAAAAAAGGATAATGATAGAGCTCCTAAGTTTAGAAAAGCTTGCGAATTGTTGAATGCAAAAAGTTTTATTTCTAATTTAGAAGATGAAGACTTAAATTCTGTTGAAATATCAGAAATTGTTAATAGGATTTTAAAATTTGCAGATAAAGAATATGATTATATTTTTACACATGGTAGAAATGGAGAGTATGGACATATAAAACATAAAGAAATTCATAAAGCAGTTAGAAAAATGATTAAAAATAAAGAGATTAAATGCAGGAAATTATTTTTCTTTTCTTATATTCCAAAAAATAATAATTATCAAGGATATTGTATATATAACTCAAATGCAAATAAGCTTATAAATCTAAATGAGATTGAATTTTTAAAGAAAAAGCAAATGATAATAGAAATTTATGGATTTGAGAAAGGAGGATTTGAAGAAAAAAGCTGTGGAAAAATTGAAACTTTTGATACAGAAGTTGAATAATATTTAAAATGAAATGTTTAGTTTTATATCCTTATCCTGTAGAATCTGATGGACAAAGCTTGCAAGGAGATTTGCTCTATAGAGGTTTGTTAAAAAATAATATTAATGCTATTCCATGCAATCCTATAGGGAATATACAAAAAGAATTTTATTTAAGACATTTAAAACCTGATGTTTGTTTTGGTGTTGGTTTTTGGGGAAATGTTCCTGAAATAATACAAGAGCCCCTTAAGTTTGGAATTAAACCTGTCCCATGGTTTAATGCAGATGGATGGGTTGCTAATTATCAAGAAGAATTTAATAAACTTGATTTAATGTTTACAACAAGTAAATGGGTTAGAAGTATTTATGAAAGGGATGGTGTAGATGTAAGCAAAATAATTCCAGCACATATAGGAATTGATACTAATTTTTTTAAGCCAATAAATGAAACAGAAACTAATCTTGCTGTAAGAAGAATGCTTGGTGTTAAAGATAATGAAAAAATGATTTTAACAATGGGAGGAGATGTTACTTCAAAAGGTGCACAGGAAATGATTAAAGCACTTGCTGAATTAAATAAAGATTTTAAAGATTGGAGATATGTTTGCAAATCATGGCCAAGCGAGTGTGCAAATGATTGGAGAGATAAAGAAGAAAGATTGGTTGAAGAATTAGGATTGCAAGATAAAGTTGTTTTTCTTGATGATGCTTTTTCACAAGAATTTATGGTAAATGTTTTAAATGCATGTGATATCTATGCTGCACCTTCGAGAATAGAAGGTTTTGGAATGATTCAGGTAGAAGCAATGGCCTGTGGAAAACCAGTTATTTCAATAAATAAAATGGGCCCTTCTGAAACAATAATTCATAATAAAACAGGATTTTTAGCAGGAGTTGCTGAAGAAGTTTTATTAGATGAAGAATGGGCACATCCTAGCATGGGGTTTGCTACAAAACAAATAATTAAATTTGATAAACCTAAAACCTTCGGATATAGAGCAGATATTAATGACTTGAAAGAATATACTCTGAGATTGTTAAGTGATCCTGAATTGTGCAGGAAGATGGGTGAAGAAGGAAGAAAACATGTTGTTGAAAATCTTGATTATAGAATTACTTCTAAGAGAATGTTAGATATAACTAAGGAGAAGTTGGGTTTGGAGTAAGTTTAAATAATTAGAAGTTTTTTTGTTTTTATGAAAAAGAAGTTGAATTCTATTGTTAGTATGTATGTTAAGCCTGCTTTGGGAAATGTTTCTGGAAAAAATCCTGTTATGGCTCTTGCTGTTGATAAAAAATCAAAAAATCCTTATTCAGGAGTGGCAAGAGTGATTGTAAAGAGAAAAGGCAATGTAGATGTTTCTGGATATTTAGATAAAAGTAAATTGATAATTGTTGAAAGTAAAGATTTACTAAATTGGAAAAAAGTTTGTGATTTAAAGATTAAAGGTATTGATGAAGTTATTAAAAACTTAGAGAAAAAAGATAGATTTTTTATTGGACTAGAAGATCCTGATATTTATAATGAAAAAGGAATTAAGCATTTGTATTTTACAATTCCTTTTAAATTAAAAGATAAAAAAAAGTATGCAATTTTTTTAGGGCATGCTAAAGGAAAGAGACTAGATAATTTGGAAGCAACAGCCCCTTTGTTAGGTCCAATTAACAAAGATATTTGTGGATTTAAGGAGATTGCTATTTCACCTGGAAATTTTCATTTAAGTGAAATGGGAATTATTAAAAATCAAAATAAAACTGAAGGGGTGTCAGTGATTTCTTTAATAAAATCTAAAAATCTTAAGGATAATTGGAATTTTGAAAAAATAATTTTAGATCCTAAAAAATTAAAATATGATTGGGTTATGGGACATTTATCTCCTTGTTGTTTTTTACCTATTCAAATTAAAGGACTTTTTGTAGGAATAATTAATGGAAGAGCTCCTTCTAAGAAAATAGGAAATAAAGTAAGTTATGGAAAATTCCATCCAGGCCTAATTCTTTTTAATCCTAAAACAGGAGAGATTCCTTGGATATCTTCAGAACCTTTATTTGAAGACCCTGATGCAACAACAATAACATTTGCAAGTGATTTTATTAAAAGAAGTAAGGATAAAGGATTATTATATTGTCATGTTAATGATAGTTTTGTAAGGGCTTATGATGTTGATTTGAGGGAGTTGAAAAAATATGTTGAGAAAAATCCCAAACTCCCAACTTCTTGAAAATTTTATCTAAACTTATTTTCTTTATTGTTGTTATGAAATCTCCTGCACCTGAATATAATAAAATATATTTTTTACTTTCATCTAAAACTAATCCTGTTGGAAAGACTACTCTTTTATCTTCAAAAGTTCCTATTTCATGCTTTTTCATTGGAAAAAGTATTGGAATTTTTGTTTTAGCAATAACTTTTCTAGGGTTTTTTAAATCTAAAAGAACTGCTCCTACACAGTATATAACATCTGTTGGTTTGATTGTTCCTGAGATTGAATCTGAAATTTCCATTCTTTTAATTATCTCATTTATTTTTATTTTATTTTTATAATTTAATATTCCGTGATAAATAAACAACCATCCTTTTTCTGTTTTAATTGGAGGAGGTCCTGCTCCTACTCTTCCTGAATCCCAATCACCTTTTTTGGAAAGTGTGAAGGGTTTTTTATCACCCCAAAATTCAAGGTCTTTTGAATATGAAATCCAAATATGGGGAGGTGTAAATTGAAAACTTCCTTCTGGTCTTTCAAATGCAACATATTTTTCATTAATTATTTCAGGAAATAAAACAACATCTTTATTTTGTTCTCCAAAAATTAATCCCCTCCTATACCAATACTTACAATCATTAGAAATTGCATAGCTTGTAGAAATATTTTCTGTTCTTGATAAACTAACATAAGTCATGACATATAATTTACCTATTTGCACTATTCTTGGATCCTCGACTCCTAATTCTCCATCCCATGCTAATCCATAAAAGCTTGGTTTTTGTTCAATAGATTTTATATTAAAACCTGATTTATCTAAAACAACTTTTCTTAAATGACAAATAAAAGTAAGTCTTTTTGTTCCATCTTTAAAGATAAAATCAAGATCAGAACCATGTTTTATTGTATCTTTTCTAAATCTTTCAATTTTTAATTTAAAAGATTTTTTTCCAATCATTCTTGGAGAGTAAAAATAATTTTCATCTTCTGTTGTAATTAATTTTTCAAGTATCCTTGCATAGAGGACTATCTCTCCATTAGGCAATCTTATTGCTCCTGGATTAAAAGCTCCCATAACCTTTAATTTTGAAGATGAAGGAGCTATATCTCCTGGTTTAATTAAAATTTTTTCTTTTTTTACTTTTACCATATTCGTATGCAAATCGTATGAAAACCTAGGTTTTCCTAACAAGTCACCTTTCCTAAGTTTGCCTCCTTTTTTATCTTGTTATATTAAGATTTTTTTATTTTTAAATGATTCATAAGCCAAAATATACATTCCTGCTTCCCATGCTTGCATTTTTCCATGAGATTCTTTTGTTATTGGATTTGTCCATTCTGGAAAATTTGCTTTTAGATTTAATTCTGCAAGTTTATTAAGTTCTTTTTCAGCTTGTTTGAATTTTTTTAATTTAATTAGGGCAAGAATATAAAAACAACCAACATATCCCCAAATCCCTGCATTTAAATAATGATTTACTTCTTTTGCATCACAATCTAAAAAATAATCTTGCCAGTATTTACTTGATTTTTTTATTGAGGGGTAAATTGCTTTTACAGGGTAAGGTTGATTTATTTTTTTTGTTTTTATATAATTAATAATTTTCAAAGATTGGTTTTTATCAGCTAAATCAAAAATTATTGCAAGTAAATTACCTAAAGAATCAAACCAATCTCCAATTTCCTTATACTTGTTATGGTTTTTCCATCTATAAGCATAATAATAATTTTTATTCCATAAACAAATCTCTTGATTTTTATTAACTCCTTTTTTTAATTCTATTGCTTGTTTTTTCTTTTCAATTAAATTTAATGTTTTATAATACAATGCTTGAGTGTTTATTGTGTGCCCGTATTTATGAGGAAATGCATCTTGCCAGTCTGTTGTAGGTAATTGCTCTAATAAATTATCTTCACTTATATCTTGATAACTTAACCATTGAATTGCATTTTTAATTGATTTTTTATATTTTTTAAATAATTTGTTGTTGAATCTTTTTTTATAAATAAAATGTCCAATTATATACCATAAAGTTGAATCAATTGATTGATAATCTACATGGGGTTTTCTTTCAGACCATTTATCAACACAGTTAGAAATCTGTCCTTTTTTTGATTGATTTTTTGCAAGAGTTATAATACTTTTTTCAAATGGTTTTTTAAATTCAGATAATAAACTTGCTCCTAAAGAAGTAATCATTGAATCTCTTGCCCAAACTGCATCATAACCTTTTTTTCCACCTGATGCATAAAACCCATTAGGAGTTGAACAACTTTTTAAAACTTCTTTTGCTTTTTTAAATGCCTCTTTTTTTATTTCCATTCATAAATAAGGAGAATAGCAGTTTTAAATTTAATGGAAAGATAAAATTATGGATTTACAAAAAACAACCTGCACCTTTATCTATAATAACAATTAAATCTTTATGTTTCTTTAAATAAGTAACAGGCCAATTCTTATTTTCTTTGCCTTTTAACAAATGCTTAACAGCCTCCCTTTTATTTTTTCCAGATGCTAAAAGAATTATTTTTTTTGCAGACATTATTGTTTTAATCCCCATTGTTAATGCTTTAGTTGAATTTTTTAATTTATTAATTTTTATTGTTTCTTTTGATAAATTTATTAATCTTGTTTTAGAATTTAGTTTAGAGCCTGGTTCATTAAATGCAATATGTCCATTAATTCCTACTCCTAAAATCTGAATATCAATTGGATTTTTTTTTATTTTATTCTCGTAATTTTTGCATTCTTTATCAGGACTTTTTGTTTCACTATTTAAAAGATTAATATTTGTTTTTTTAATATTAATATAATTAAAAAGATTTTTGTTTAGATAGTAGTGGAAACTTTTTTTATTGTTTCTTTTTATTGGATAATATTCATCTAAATTAAAAGCTTTAATTTTTGAAAAATCAGTTTTACTTTTTTTATAAGAATCTGTAAGATTTTTATATAAACCTAAAGGAGTTTTTCCAGAAGCAAAACCTATTGTGAGAGTTGGTTTTTTTTTAATTTCTTGAATTATAATTTCAGATGCTTTTTTTGACATCTCTTTATAATCTTTTGTTTTTATAATCTTCATTTTTTCTGAATAAGCAAACTTGCACCAAGAGTTCCAGGATGTTCTAATTTAGTCCAGCTTATTTTAATATCTTTAGGAAGAATCACATATTTTTTAGTTTTCTTTTTTATTTTATTTAAAAATGTTTTTCCAGTTTCTTTAATTCCTCCACTTAAAATAACTATTTCAGGATCAAAAACATTAATTAAAGAACCTATGGCTTTTCCAAAATCATCTGAAATTTTTTCTAATATTGCATTAGATTTTTTATTTTTTATTTTAATCAAGTCATTTACTAATGAATTTTTTCCAAAATATTTAGAGATTGATTTTTTATTTTCTTTCCAAAGTATTTCAAAATCCTTGCCATTATCTAAAATAATATGCCCTAATTCTCCACCATAACCTTCTCCATTGTATAATTCTCCATTGATAATAATCCCTCCTCCAATTCCAGTGCCAATGGTAAGAATAAAAAAATTTCTTTTTTTACACCCTAATTTTGTTTCAGCAAGTGCAACACATGCAGCATCATTTTCAACTTCAACTCTCTTTTTAAATTTTTTTTCTAAAGCTTTTTTCAAATTAAAATTCTTTAATGGGAGATTAGGAGGATTTTTAATAATGCCGTTAATAAGAGGGCCTGCACTTGAAACTCCAATCCCAATAACATCTTTATCCATCAAATGGCCAATATTTTCAAAAAGAACTTTTATTAATTCTTTTCCTGTTTTAGGAGTTTCTTTTTTTATATATTTAAGAATCTTATTTCCTTTAACTAAAGATACTCTTAGATTAGTTCCTCCTAAATCAATTGCTATTATTTTCCCCATTTTCAAATAATTAAAAACAATAACCTTTAAATATCTAACCATTCTTTTATCTTAATAAAAGAGGAAAATGTTTAATCTTAAAAATAAAGTTGCTATTGTTACTGGTGCTGCAAGAGGTATTGGGCAGTCAATTGCAGTAGAACTTGCAAGACATGGTGCAGATGTTGTTGTTTCAGATATAATTCCAGGAAATGCAACAGTGAATCAGATTAAAAAATTAAAAAGAAAATCTATTTTTATAAAAACAGATGTTTCAAATAAAAATGAAGTTGAAGATTTAATTAATCAAACAATTAAAAAATTTAAAAAAATTGATGTGCTTGTTAACAATGCGGGAGTTTTTGTTCCAGGAGCTACTGAAAAATTAAGTGAAGAGGACTGGGAAAAAACAATTAATATAAATTTAAAAGGAACTTTTCTTTGTTCTCAAGCAGCTTTGAAACATATGAAAAAAGGAGCTTGCATAATTAATATATCTTCTGTTGCAGGAATTATAGGTTATTCACAAGCTGCAGCTTATTGTTCAACTAAAGGAGGAATCAGACTTTTGACAAAATCTTTAGCGGGAGAATTTGGGAATAAAGGAATCAGAGTAAATTCAGTTCATCCAGGGATTATAGAAACAGCAATGACTCAAAGCATTTTAAATGATAAAAAAACAAAACAAGTAATGCTTTTAAAAATTCCTTTAGCAAGAACAGGCAAGCCAATTGATATTGCTGGGCCAGTAGTATTTTTAGCTTCTGATGCTTCTTCATATATGACTGGAGCAGAAATAATAGTTGATGGTGGTTGGACAGCTGTTTTGTGAAATTAATAATATACAATAGATTTATATTTAATAAAAACTTTTTATAATAATGATAATCAATAATTCAATTCTTAAAAAAGTCTACAAACCTAGACCTAAAAATTCTAAAAAAGGAGATTTTGGAAAACTTCTTGTTATAGGAGGTTGTGAAAAATATTCAGGAGCTCCTGCATTAAATGCACTTGCAGCACAAGCAACAGCTTGTCTAAAAACAGGAGTTGACGTTGTTGAAATTGCCGCTCCTGAAAGAGCTGCAAATATGATTGCAAAATTTTCACCTAATTTAATAACTATTTCATTAAAAGGATCTTTCTTAACTAATAATCATTTAAAAAAATTATTAAATGAATCAGAAAATAAATCAGGATTTGTTATGGGTGGAGGTATTGGAAAAAATCCAAAAACAATTAAATTAGTTCAGAATTATCTGCAAAAAATAAAAATACTGGGAGTTATAGATGCAGATGCAATTTATGCTTTAAAGAATTTAAATAAAAAAATAAATCTTTCAAATTTTGTTTTTACTCCTCATGAAAAAGAATTTGAAAGACTGACAAAAATAAAATTAAAAGATGATTTAAATGAAAAAATAAAACAAGTCAAACTTGCTGGAAAAAAATTAAACACAACTATTCTTCTAAAAGGTAATGTAGATATAATCAGTGATGGTAAACAAACTGCAATAAATAAAACCGGAAATCCTTATATGACTAAAGGTGGAACAGGAGATGTTTTAGCAGGCATTTGTGGTTCTTTAATTGCTCAAGGAAATGATTTATTTGATTCAGCTTGTGCATCTGCTTATATAAATGGAAAAGCAGGTGAATTAACAAAAAAGAAAATTTCTTTAACAGCTATGGATTTGATTGAGAAGATTGGGGATGTGGTTGGGTGAATGGGTTGGTGTCAGATAATAGAAAAGCTTAAATAATTGTGTATCTTGAGAATATTAAGGTAACAGGTATTGCCTTAAGTCTTCAGACATACCGCAAGCGTGTTCCCGGCTATTACTTTGGTAATACCGGTTTTTCAAAATGGCAAAAAGAATTTCTATTTATATTGATGGTGCTAACTTTGTTTATGGTTTGAAATCTCTACATCCAAAATATTCAGATTATCATTTTGATTTTGAAAATTATATCAAAATGATTGTTGGCAAAAATAAAATAGTGAATATTTTTTATTACAATGCTTCACTGAAACAAGAAGTTAATCCAAGAAGATTTAAGGAACAGCAGAAACTACTTGCAAGATTAAGAAAACTACCTAAATATGAAGTTATCTTATGTAAAAGGCAAAAAAGATTTACTAAAGAGGATGAAGAATATTATACAATAAAAGGAGATGACATTTATCTAGCTTTAGATATGCTTAATCATGCTTGGGAAGACAAATATGATAAAGCAGTTTTATTTTCAGGAGATGGTGATTTTTCTCAGTTGGCAAAATATGTTAAAGATAAGAATAAGGAAATAGAGATGGTTTCGTTTGATGAAATTGCATCAAGAAATTTGATTAATGAAGTTGATAGATGTAGATATATAACAAAGAAAATTGCAAATAAGTTCTTTTGGAGGAAGAAAAATAAAAAAAGAAAGTTTCTTTAACAGCTATGGATTTGATTGAAAAGATTAGTGATGTGGTTGGGTGAAATAAAGGGGCTGGTTTGGGGCGATGTTTTGAAGTTATATCTGGGAATTAATCAATTCTTAATAATAATGTTAGAAAAATTGATGTTGGTTATTTTTTAGTTCTTCAAAAAATCTATCTATATCCCCTTCATTATTTGTCACTTCAAAAGAAACTCGAATATTATCTGATTCAGAAATATATGAGCAAAACACTCCTTGTTCTTGAAGATCTCTCACTACCTTAGCATTATTTCTACCATTAAATCTAAATGAGGCTATTGCAGGAGAATACTCTTCTCCTTCACTAAGTATTTCTGCATTTTGTGTTTTCAATCTTTCATAAAATGAATCTTTTATTCTTTGAATCTGTTTAGATTTTTCTGAAAAGTCACTGTCTTTTAAAAACCCTTTTTCTCTTAAGGCGTCTATTGTAGTAATCAAACTAAGATATCTAAGAGGATTAAGTACGGAATCAACATTAGAAGGAATATTATAATCATAAGGAATCATGCCATCCATTATAATTTGTTCAGTCGGCTGTTTTCCATTCAATTCATTTATCCTTTTTTTAACTCTCTCTCCAACATATAAGATCCCTAAAGGATAACTACCTAATGTTTTATGAGGTGTTGCTGCATAAAAGTCAACTCCAGCTTCTTCTAATTCATTAAAATCTATTCTTGAAAGATTACCTAATGCTTGTGCTCCGTCTACTGCAAAATATGTGTCCGGATTTTTTTCCTTAACCTTTCTTGCCAGCTCTTCAATGTCTATAATCCTTCCATCATTTCTAACAACATGACTTACTAATACTAACTTGGTTTTTTCATCAACTTGATCTAATATTAATTCAGGATTATATTCTCCAAGAAACTTTGATGTTCTAACTGATGTTCCAGTAACATGACTATTGCTAATACCCTCATAATCTTCAGAGATTACATCATCTGCAAAAGTTGACCATCCGTCGCTTTTATTAGTATTTCCATGATCTCTATGTTCCCTATAAATTCTAAGAACTGACTCATTTTCTGCATCAGTTAATACTACATTTCCTTCTTTAACTCCTGCTAACCAGTAAGTTAAACTTAATGCTTCAGTTGTATTTCTTCCAAAAAGTACCTTTGTCGGGTCATTTATGCCCACTATAGAACCTGCATAAAGTCTTGCTTGTGAAGGAAGACTTTTTTGTAATGCATCGAAAACTTCCTTATAAGGTCTTGCTAAAGAGGCGTGATTAAAATCAACTACTTCTTCATCTTCTATTTCATAATTTCTATATCTATTAAACAGACTTTTGTTTTGAACATAACAGTCTGCCTTAAAATCTTTTTTTATATCCATAGTCTATCCTCCGGAATTTTTTCTTTAGCATAATCAAGAATATGTTGTGCTAATTCCTCAGTCATACCCTTCGCATGGTTACCAATTCCTTCTTCAAACTTTGTGAAAGGTTCTCTTTTATTTGGATGAGAGGTATAGTCAACAACCCCTACCTTTCTTTCATATCTCTCACTATTTGGAGTTCCAGGATGGTAAGTTATCAAATTAAGGGATACCCCTTGAATATTTGGAAACTGTTCAATCAATTCTGTAGTTCTGGCAATAGAATACGATGCAGTAGTCATTGTCTCTCTTGTTTCTTCTTCTGGAGATTCAGGATCAGGATGACCAAATGTTAAGGAAAGTCCTGTGCTAATTCCATTATCTTTAAGAATTTTCAATGTATCTTCAACAGCATGTCCATTAAACTTACTACCACCACCAATACTTTTTCCAAATGAATCTCTCATCTGGCCGTCATAGTGCTCAATACCCATGTAAACATATTTAAGACCTGACTGAACCATTTCAGGGATCAGACCCTCAATATTATGGACAGAATTTTGAGTTGTTTGACATCCCCATTCAAAATCATATTTTTTTAGTAATTTAACTAATCCAGTCATATAATCTTTAGATTTTGCAAAAAAAGTGCTATCATCAAAAAATATGCTCTGATATCCTGAATCCTTTAATTGTTCTAACTCAGTTTCTACATGAGTTAAATCTCTCGCTGGATTGACTGCTCTTGGTGAGTCTTCAGCATACCAAGTTTTTTTAATCCCTTCACTACAAAATCCACATCCATAAGGACATCCTTGTCCGACCATTACTTGAGCAGTTTTATTATCCCAAAAAATACTAAACTGTCTTGCAGATGCATCTTCATTTTCAATTAAATATCTTGGAATTATTGGTAATTGATCTAATCTTAGAGGATCCCTTTTTGTTATTATCTCTCTTAATCTATCAGAAGTATTAAACATTAAAACTCCTGCTCCCGGTAATTCGCTAAACCTGTTATTCTCTTGAACTTTCTTTTTTATTTCATCAACAGTATCTTCAGGATTAAGCTCAATAGTCCTATGCAATTCATCCAAAAGATAAGTTCCATCTCCCGCGATTACAAAATCGGCATCTATTTCTCCCCTTTCCCTATATCCTTTAACAGAATTATCTTCATGAGCTCCTCCAAATACAACTACTGTTTCAGGAGAAATACTTTTTACTTGATCTCTAATTCTTCGGGTATTATCATAAGAAACACTAAATGTGCTAATACCAATTACTTTAGGTTTATTAGTTTGAACATAATCTATTAACTTTCTTTCAAGATCAGAACCCTCAAAATCAGGAGTTCCTTTTGGACACCAAACTTCAATGTCTTCTCTAACACCTTCTTTTGATCCACATTCCTTTTCTTTTCTATCTGCTAAGGTTGCTAATGAATATAAGGCGCCTGTTGGTTGTCCTCCAAATTTTTGATCTCCGGGATATGGAGAACTTAAAAATAAGGACTTTATTCTTGAAGCAGAATTTGGAGCTCCATCTATATTTCTCTCATCATTTCCAGTTTCCGTGCTTATTTTTTCTAAACTCATCTTATTTTACTACCATTTAGTTAATACTAATACTCATTAGAAGTATATTAAAGTTTTTAGCTTATTTTAACCAATTTATGGAAAGATTTATATATTAATCCTCAATTTGTTAATATATGAAAATAAAATTAGATTTAGCAGATAGAAAGATATTAACTGAACTTGATAAAAATTGTAGAATTTCAGATACTCAATTAGCTAAGAAAACCAATAAATCAAGAGAAACAGTTAGATATAGAATTCAAAAATTACAAGAAAGGGGCATCATTACAGGATTTATCACATCAATTAACCCCAATAAACTTGGATACTATATGTTTAAAGCATATTTAAAATTGGAAAATGTCCCAGAAGAAAGAGAGAAATTTTTTAAGGAATTAAAGGAAAATAAAGATATTTATTGGATGGGAATTTCTGATGGAGCTTTTGACTTAGTTTTTGCCATCCTTTCTAAAAACATTACAGATTATTATGAAAAAATTAACTCATTATTATCTAAATGGCAACACCTAATTGTTAGTAAAGTTCTTGGTACTATGGTTGATACAAGACAGTATAATAAACGGATTTTCTTAGAAGATTCGCCAAGTAACTATGTTATTTTTGCAGGAAATATTGTTGATAATAAAATTGATGAGTTAGATTACAGAATATTAGATATTTTAGCTAATGATGCAAGAATCTCTTTATTAGAGTTATCAAGAAAAGTTAAATCGACTATTGACATAGTTCGTTCGAGAATTAAAAAATTAGAAGAAAAAGAGATAATTCTTAGTTATAGAGTTTCTGTTGATCTTAATATTTTAGGATTAGAATTCTATAAAGCAATAGTTTATTTCAAAAAATTATCTAAGAAGGATGAAGAAAGACTTTTTCAATGGATGCAAAATCAACCCAGTTCACAATATTATATTAGAAGCATTGCACCATGGGAGGCAGAGTTAGAATTTGTAGTAGAAGATTATCAAAAGTTTAATGAAATAATCAATGATCTAAGAAAGAAATTTCATGAGGTTGTAAGAAACCAAGAACATCTTATTATGATTTATGAAACATGGATGCCGGCATATAAAGAAATTTTAAGGTCAAAAGTAAATAAATAAAATTGAAGAATTGTACAAAATTATTAAAACAACTCATCCATTAATATTTTAACATACTAAATAAAATCTCTAATTATTAGAGAAAAGGGATTCTATCCAGTCAGGACATTTAACATCAAAACCCTCTTTTAAAAGCCAAACTCTACCTCTCCAACAACCCCCTTAACTTCCCCTCAGGATCCCTTGCATTCACAACCCCACTTGAAACAGCAATTCCACTTGCACCTAACTTTATAGCTGTTTTAACATCTTCATTATTTTTAATTCCAGCACCAACAAGAAATTTACATTTAAGATTTTTCTTTATCTTGCTAATCACTCCAGGTTTTGCATTGCTTACTGAAACTTTTCCTCCAACTAATTCTGGAGGTTCATAAATTAAAAAATCTGGTTTAAGTTTTTCAATTTTTTTTGCTTGTTTTAAATCTTTTGCAAATACAGCAGTTTTTAATTTTACTTCTTTGCATCTTTTAATACTCTTCACTAAAACATCAAATTTTAATTTATGTTCAGAATGATTTAAAAAACTTCCAACAGCCTTGTCTTTTTTAATAGCTTCAGGAATAATATAACCAGTATATTTTCCTGGTTTAAAATAATCAACATGTTCTGAAAATACTTTTAGTTTAGTTGCTTTAGCAACTTCATAAATATCATTTGCCTGAACCCCTATGATAATATCTTTACTTACTTTTTCAATTTTTTTTGCTAAATCAACTACTTTCTTGCCTTGTTTATAAGTTTTAAAATTTATAATTATTATTGGTTTCATTTTTTATTGGTTTTTCCAAATCATGTTTTTAATTTTTTTAGTAATTTCTAAAGGGTTTTTTGACTGCCATATATTTCTTCCAATTGCTAATCCAATACAACCTGTATCCATAATATCTTTAACTTGTTTAATTAATTCTTTTTCATTTTTTTTAACACCACCTGCAATAACTACTTTTGTTTTACCAGCAGATTTAACAGCCCATTTTAAATCATTAGTTTTTCCATTATAATTAATTTTAATAATATCAGCACCAAGTTCTAAACCAGAACGACAAGCATAAGCTATTAATTCTTTTTTTGATTTTCCTTTAATGCTTTTTCCTCTAGGATATATCCATGCAATTACAGGCAATGCTTTTGAATGTGCCTCTCTTTGTATTTTTTCAAACTCTTGCATCATAATACTTTCATATTTGCTTCCAATATAAATAGTATAACCTACAGCAATGGCCCCTAATTTAATTGCTTCATCAACAGTGCAGAGTTGACGAGAAATTGGTTCTCCTTTAACTAAATTAGTTTTTCCATTTAATTTTATAATCAAAGAAACTTTGCTTTTTTTAATTTCCTTATTATATTTTTCCGCAATTCCTTTTTGAAATATAATTCCATTATATTTGCCTTTTTTTGCAATATCTAAAATATACAGAGGATTAACATTTTTATCATTAAAATCGCTTGGCCCATGTTCTAAACCTTGGTCATAAGCTAAAAACAATGCTTTTCCTTTTTTAAGTAGTTTGTTTAAATTTACCATTTTATCCAAAAAATCTTAATTTTAAAGCATAAATCAAAAAACCTAAACCTCCTAATAAAAACAAAGAACCCAGTGTTAATAAAATTATTTCAAAAATAGTTAATTCATCTTTTTTTGTTTTTTCTTTATTCATTTTAATTACCTACTGCAGCAAATATATTTATACCCAGATTAATAAATAATGAACTAAAACTTGCTGTATAATCAAACCAAGTAAAACAATCAGTTCCACTTGTTCTAGTAATCCAATAAAGCATAAGAGATATACCTATCATAGCTGCAATTATATTTAAGATTTGTGAGTTTTTCATATCCAATTACCCATATTTATTATTGTTAATATTATAATTGCAATTATTCCTATTGCAATTCCGATTCTTTGTAAAACATTAATAATCTTTCTAGACATTTTTTTTCAACCTCATCCTTAATAATTCATTTTTAGCTCCAAAATGTTTTATAACTGCTTCACTTTCTTTTAAACCTAGTCTCAAACATTTTTCAATGCTCCAATCAACAATTAATCCAGCAACAAATCCAGAAGCAAAAGCATCTCCTGCACCTGTTCTTTCAACAACTTTAATTTTATTTGGTTTTAGATAATATTTTTTATTTTTCCCTTCCTGATTATCATAACATGAAATCAACTTATTTTTATCAGTGATTACAATAATTTTTGGTCCTAAATAACTTAATCCTTTTAACAAATCTTTTTCCTTAATCTTGTTCTTTTTTAATAATAATTCTGCTTCTTGTTTATTTAATATTAAAATATCTGTTAATTTTAACAAACCAGATAAATCTTTTCTCTTAATCAAATACTCACTTGGATTATATGCTAATTTTACCCCTTTCTTTTTAAAAAGTCTAGCAATCTTTTTCTGAGTTTCAAAACTTTTTTCTAAAGCAGATGTAAAATATAACCAGTTAGTTTTAATTTTTCTTAATTCAATTTCATTAAAAGAAAGCTGGTCATTAATTCCCTTATAAGTTAAAATAGTTCTATTATTCTGTTTGCTATCAAGGATTATTGAATAACCGCTTACAGCATTTTTTTTAATTTTACCAAGGAATTTTATTTTTTCTGTTTTAATGGTTTTTAATATTTCTTTTCCATTATTATCCTTTCCGATATTTCCAATCCATCCTGTTTTTAATCCTAATCTTGAAAATGCCACAGCAGTATTAGTTCCACCTCCACCAATATCAAATCTTAAATTTTTTAAAAGAATTTTGCTTCCAACTTCATAACACATAAACTTTCCTTTTTCATTCAAATCAGTATCAACTATAACATCAACTACTCCGCTTCCAAAAGTTATTATATCAAACATTTTTACCTCTTTTATTATTAAATAAAACAATCCTTATTAAAAAGCTTTTCTAATTTGTCAGAATTTAGTTTATTGTTAGGATTTTAGTTTATTGTTAAGGTTTTAATTTATTGTCAGGGTTTTAGTTTAACACCTCTAAACCAGGAAGTTTTTCTCCTGCAATATATCTTAATAATGCTCCTCCACTTAGGCTGATATGATTAAACTTTTTTTTATTTATTTTTGATTTTTCAATAGCATCACTTAAATGCCCTCCACCAATAACACTAAAACCTTTATTTTTTGCAATTGCTTTTAATATCTTGTTTGTACCTTTGCAAAACTTTTTATCAGCACAATATCCAGCAGGGCCTTTCATGTAAATTGCTTTTGCTTTTCTTATTACTTTTATATATTTTTCCTGTGTCTTTTTGCCGATATCATAAATTTCATATTTGCTTGGAAATTTTTCTAAAGCTAGTTCAACTCTTTTATTATTGATTTTAATAGCAAAATCAACAGGAGTTTGCACATTTTTTAATTTCTTTTTTAGTTTATTTACTAAAGGCAAGTCATCTTTTAAATATTTATTTTGAAACCCAAGATTTTTCCCTTTTGTTATAATGCAGAGTTGGCCAAATAATCCACATGCAAGAATTTTATTTTTTCCTTTTAATAATCTTATGTTTTCTTTAGGTTTTGCTCCTCCAAGAATATAAAGACAGTTTTTAATTTTAATTTTTTTTAATGCTTTGACTTCTTTTTCTAATAATCTGCCAGCACAACTTTTCATGTATTTTGGAAATGAAACAATAGAAGTATGTTTTCTATGGCAAACAGAAAAAGCATCATTAATATAAACATCACATAATTTTGATAATGTGGTTGTTAGTTTATTTTTCTGAGCTTTTTCAGGATGAAACTCATCATTAATAAATCTAATATTTTCCAAAAGCAAAGCTTGTCCTGGTTTCAGACTCTTTATTGCTTTTTCTGCTTTTTTACCAATAATATCTTTTACAAATTTAATTTTTGTATATTTGTTTAAAAGTTTAGAATGTTGTTTTAAAGAAAGAAAATTAGATTTTCCAGGATTTCCTTGATGAGCAATTACAACAATTTTAGCTTTTTTCTTTTTTAATTCTTTTATTGTTTCTACACTTGCTTTTATTCTTTCGCTTATTAAAACTTTTTTTCCAACAACATCAGAATTTAAATCTGCTCTAAGTAAAACTGTTTTTTCTTTAAAATTAAAATCATTTAGAGTTTTCATTTTTTTCTTTTTTCTTTGATTAAACTTGTCTTTCTAAGAAAGTTTATATTTATTTAAATAATCAAAAATAGCTAAAGCTGCTTTACAACCTTCTCCAACTGCGGCAGCTATTTGTTTTGCAGGAATATCTGTAATATCCCCTGCTGCAAAAATTCCTGGAACACTTGTGAGATTTTCTTCATGTGATTTGGTACTTCTGAAAATCATTATTTCTCCCCATTTATTTTTTTTAACTAATTTAATAAAATCAGCTTTAGAAACTAATCCGACCTCAATAAAAACTCCTTCTAGTTTTAAAATTTTGTTTTGATTATTTTGAATGTACTTCAGACTATTAACAAACTTTTCTCCAATAATTTCTAGAACTTTAACACCAGGTATATGTGTAATTTTCTTGTTTTTTAAAACCTTGTCTCTTAAAACAGGCTCTCCTCCTAATTTTGAGTTTACATCAAGAAGATAAATCTTTTTTGCATATTTGCTTAAAAAATTAGCTGCATCTAAAGCTGAATTTCCCCCTCCAATAACTGCAAGTATTTTATTTTTTTGAAGAGGAGCATCACAAGTTGCACAGTAATTTACTCCTTTACCTAAAAATTCTTCTTCTCCAGGAACATTTAGTTTTTTTGGTTTTTTTCCAGAAGCAATTAAAACTGTTTTAGCTTCATAGCTGAATTTTTTTGTTTTAACAACAAAAGTCCTGAGTTTTTTCTGAACATTAATAACTTCTTCTTGCTTTACTTTAATATTATAATCTTTCATATGTTTTTGGAATTTTTCAACAACATCTACTCCTGGTAAATCAGGCAGACCAGGATAATTATCAACATCAGAACTCCAAGACATTTGCCCTCCAATATCTAAACTTAAAACTAAGAAGTTTAGCTTTCTTCTAGCTGCATATATTGCAGCAGTTATTCCTGCTGGTCCAGCACCAATAATTATTATATCATACATTATCTTAACCTCTTTTTATTTATTATATAAGAATAAAGATATTTTAAATTTAACTGAATAACTCACCCAACCATCTTAATCACATCAACCATCCTGCAACTATAACCATATTCATTATCATACCAAGCTAAAACTTTAATTAAATTTCCATTAACTTGTGTTGATAATCCATCTACAATTGAAGAGTGTGAGTCTCCAATAATATCAGAACTTACTAATTCTTCTTCGGTATATTTTAAAATTTCTTTCATTTTTTTATTTGCAGCTTTTTCAAATGCTTTGTTAATCTGTTCTTTAGTAACACTTTTTTTTAATTCGGCAACAAAATCAACAATACTTCCACAAGCAACAGGAACTCTGAGAGCTAATCCATCTAATTTCCCTTTTAAAGAAGGTATAACTTCGGCAACAGCTGTTGTAGCTCCTGAAGTAGTTGGAACTATGTTAATAGCTCCTGCTCTTCCTCTTCTTAATTTTTTTTGAGGACTATCAATAATATTCTGCCCACCAGTATAAGCATGAACAGTTGTCATAAAACCTTTTTTAACACCAAAACTATCATTAAGAACTTTAATAACAGGTGCTAAACAATTTGTTGTGCAACTTGCAAGAGAAATTATTTTATGCTCTTTTTTTAATTTATTGTCATTAACACCAGGGACTATTGTAATATCAGGATTTTTTGCAGGAGCAGATATTAAAACTTTTTTTGCTCCAGCTTTTAAATGTTTTTCAGCACCTTCTCTATCTTTAAAAATTCCTGTTGATTCAACAACCACATCAACCCCTAAATCTTTCCAAGGCAGATTTTCAGGATTTTCTTGTTTTAAGATTTTTATTTTTTTATTATTAATTTCAATAAAATCGTTTTTAATTTTAATTTTTTTATCATAAACACCATAAACAGAATCATATTTTATCAAATAAGCCAATGTTTTGGAATCTGTTAAATCATTTACAGCAACAATATTCACTCCTTTTTCCAAACCAATTTTAAAACAGTTCTTCCAATTCTTCCTAAACCATTAATTGCAACTTTCATGTTCACCTCTTTATAGAGAACCTTGAATGGTTGACATTTCCGAAGGAAATCGCATCAAAGTTCTTCTTAGAGAATTTTGATTTTTGAACTTTTTCAAAATTCTCTATATAAATCTTAAGAATAAATAGTTTTTAAATTTATCTTGTTCTTAAGAATGGGGTATCATTAACACTACACAGGTTAAGATTTGGAGAGTAGTTCTAGCGGTATTCTTAAAAAGATAATGAGGAAGCTCACACATTTATGTGTTGGGATGTCACTTATTATTTTTATCTTCAAGAAATTGTTTTGATTGCTCTATTAATTTTGAAGAGCTTTGTATTTTTGATCCTACTCCATCAATTATTTGTATTCCATGTTGTCTGCAAATAGGTGTTTCAGGTACTTCATAAGTAAATCTATCACCACCATTTGCAAAAATATGAGGTTTAATAAATTCCAATGTTTTGCATTGGCTTCTGTCTTCATCAATACTTATAAAAACATCATCAACACATCCTAATTCTACAATTATTTTTGCTTTTTCATCATGAGGCATAAATACAAAACCTTTTTTCATAGTTGTTTGTTTATCACTATTAATAATAACAACTAAATGATTTCCCAAGGCTCTTGAAAGTTTAAAAAGTTCAATATGTCCGTGATGCAAGGGATCAAAATAACCACTAACTGTCACTACTTTTTTTTGTGTTTTTAATTCAGCAAGATATTTTTCAACCTCTTCTCTGTTATTTGTTTTTGTTAAATCAATTATCATGTATTTATATGGATTTTATTATATTTAAATTTTGTTGGGGTTAGGAAGATTTTTGTTTTCAAAAATCAAAAACCAAAACCCTTAAAAACCCCATCCCCATCCCCTATTTAACTATTGACTACATCATTTAGCTTCAAAATTCTTGAAGTTTAAGTGCATAGGTAGTAAGTTAAGGAGATTATGAAATAAAATGGCAGAAGAAGAAAAATTTCTCAAAGCTGTGAAAAAACTTAGAGAGATTGAAAATAAGGAAAGGAAGGAAAGGAAATTTGATCAAACAGTGGACTTAATTATAAATCTAAAAGATTTTGATGTTAGAAAAGAAGCTTTTAATTTATTTGTTGAGCTTCCAAACAAGATTAAAGATAAGAAAGTTGCAGGATTTTTTGAAAAAGATTCAAAGTTAATTGATGTAATTAAAAAAGATGATTTTGGAAAATATAAAGAAAAAAAAGATATTAAAAAATTAGTTAAGAAATATGATTCTTTTATTGCAAATGCAAAATTAATGCCTGCTATTGCTACTTCATTTGGTAGAATTTTAGGTCCTGCTGGCAAGATGCCTTCTCCTCAATTAGGTGTTTTACCTAATGAAGATGAAAAAATAATTCAAGAACTTATTAAAAAAATTAATTTGAGTGTAAGAATTATGGTTAAGGAACCAAGTATTAAAATTGGAGTTGGAAAAGAATCCTTAATTGATGAAGCTGTTGTAGAAAATGCTTTAGTTGTTTATAATAAAATTTTAGAAACTCTTCCAAGAAAAAAAGATAATATTAGAAATATTAAAATTAAATTTACAATGGGTGAAGTTGTGAAAGTGGATTTATAAGAAGATAAAATGGTATCAGACTCAATTAATTTAAAACAAAAGCAAGTTCAAGAATTAGCTGAGAAAATAAAAAATGCTAGAACTTTAATGATAGTTTCAATCAAGAGTTTACCTTCAAAACAATTTAATGAAATTAAAAAATCAGTCAGGAAACTTGCTTTAATTAAAATAGCAAAGAAAAATATTATGTTAAGGGTAATTAAAAAATTAGAAAAAGATTCTGTTTTGAGTTTGGAGAAATATATTAAATCTGATTATGCATTTGTAATTTCAGATATAGAAGGTTTTGAATTAGCAGGAATTTTATCTAAGAAAAAAACTCCTGTTTTTGCAAAAGCAGGACAAATAGCTACTGATGATATTGAGATTAAAGCTGGACCGACTGATTTAGTCCCAGGGCCTGCTATTAGTGAATTAGGTTCTTTAGGAATCAAGATTGCTGTTGAAGAAGGAAAAATTTCAATTAAAGTTTCAAAAGTTGTTGTAAATAAAGGGCAGGGGATTAATAGTAATGTTGCTTCTTTGTTACAAAAATTGAATATTCAACCATTTAATATTGGATTGAAACCCTTAGTTATTTATGATATTAAAGATGAGAAAATCTATGCAGAGATTAATGTTGATACAGGAAGTGTTGTAGAAAAATTGAAGATTGCTAGTTCTAAGGCACTTGGATTTTCTCAAAAGATTGTTTATTATTGTAAAGATACAATTGGATATTTATTAAGTAAGGCGAATTTAGAAGGTGAAGCATTAAGAAATTTAGAGAAGAGTGAAGAAATTAAAGAGGATGGAAAAGTTGAGGAGAAAGAAAAAGGGAGTGATGAAGAAAAACCTGTTGAAGTTAAAGAAGAAAATAAGGAGGCAGAGAAAGATGAATAAACAATTATTAGAAAGATTAATAGCTAGATTGCCTGAAGATTTTATAAAGGGATTGCCTGAAGTTAGAGAGAATCATTATCAAGAAATAGGGGAAACTATTGTTGATGTTGAAAAGGCATTAAGAACAAATGGGCCATATATTGATAAACTTTTAGAATTATATTTTGATTTAAAAGATTCAGAAGAAAAAGAATTAGTTGGAGAAGAATTAAAGTATTTAGGTGAACAAGCAAAAATATTAAGGGAATTAAAAAATGCTCAACTAAATCAATCAGAGGAAATAAAACCAAGAAGTTTTAGAGAATCTTATCAACAACTTAAAGAAGAGTTTGGAGAAGCAGTTGGAGGATGGGATTTTCAAGAAGCAAAAGAATTAAATGAAGAACTTTATAGAATGACTGTTAAAGCATATTTAATAGGAAATAATAGAATTGAAAATTTAGCGCTTAAGGAATTGGAAGATTTAAGAGGAGATTATGAGAATATTTTAACTTTAGGTGGAGAAGAGATATTCTTAGATGAAGAAGATGAATTTCAAATTCAATTAAATAAACAGGAGGAAAGACCTTAAAATGGAATATGTATATGCAGCTTTGCTGTTGCACAAGTTAGGAAAACCTGTTGATGAAGAAAGTATTAAAAAAGTTCTTCAGGCAACTGGTGTGGAAATAGATGAAAGCAAAGTGAAAAGCCTTGTTGTAAGCTTGAAAGATGTAGATATAGACAAAGAGCTTGAAAATGCTGTTGTTGCTGGCGTAGCTGTTTCTAGTGGTGTAGCTGGTGGAGATGGTGAAGCAAAAGCAGAAGAAGCTCCTAAAGAAGAAAAGAAAGAAGCTGCAGCAGAAGGTTTGAGTGCTCTGTTTGGTTAATTTGTTTTTAATTTTAAACTAAACAGAGATGGGCTTAGCTGTAGTTGGGCTTTAATAATTCTGGGTTGGTAATTGTGAGGATTAATCAACACAAAAACATTTAAAAGCTACATTCTTATACTTTTATTATGCCGTCGTGGGACAATGGTACTCCAACTGGCTTGAGACCAGTGCCTTTACGGGCTTCCCGGTTCGATTCCGGGCGACGGCGTAACACCTTTATCAATTTCAAAACCCTAACAATTTTTTCCAAAAACTTTTTTTTTGATTTGATACTATTATTTCGGAAGGGGCATTATTTTCTGAATCTAAATCATTAACTATTATTCTATAAGTTATCTGAGGTTTTTCTTTGATTTTTGGAATTTCTTCTGCAAGTTGTTTATTCATAAGTTCTATTGCATTATCAATAGATATTTTTGAATATCTTTGATTAAATAAAGAGAATTTAAGAGAATCAATAGTATATCCTTTTTTTAAATTATTTTTTATATAATCTGCTAGTTGTTGGGTGATGTTTTGAGGTTTATATTCCATTTTGAGTTTTATTATTTTTATTAGAAATATTATCAATTTAAAAAAACTTGTATGATAGAGTTGAGTTAGAAAGATATGTATAGTTAATGAAAGTAAAGTTTAGAAATGTTTTTATATAAGGGATTTTTGTTAATATAAAGAGAAGAGGAATAAAATGATAATATTTAATTTTTTACAGAGTTTTATGGCAGGAGTTCCTTCAGAGTTAGTAATCATAACCGAAATTGGGGTTTTAATTATAATTGCTACTATTTTTGCTTTTCTAGTAAGACTATCGAGACAGCCACTAATCCCTGCATATATTTTAACAGGAATTTTTATTGGCCCCTTGTTTTTAGGTTTAATTAAAGATCCTCAACTTATTACTTCTCTTTCACAGATAGGTATTGCATTTTTAATTTTTACAGCAGGTTTAGAAATTAAATTTAAAAAATTAAAAGAGGTTGGAAAAGTTTCTTCTATTGGAGGAATATTGCAAATTGTCTTGTTATTTTTTATTGGTTTTTTGATTTCAAGTTGGATGGGTTTTGTTGGAAAAGCTCCTATCTATATTGGATTAGTTGTTGCATTTAGTAGTACTATGATTGTTGTTACTTTATTAGCTGAAAGAAAAGAAATTAATAGTCTGCATGGAAGGATTATTATTGGTATTTTACTTATTCAGGATATTGCTGCAATTATTGCATTAACTGTTCTTTCAAGTGATTTTTCTTTTAATAGTATTTCAATTGTATTGGGGAAAGCGGCAGTATTTGCAGTCATTGCATTTATATTATCAAAAATTGCTAATCCTATTTTTAGGTCTGCAGCTAAGAATCGTGAATTGCTTCTTTTGGTTTCTATATCTTTTTTGTTCTTATTTGTAATTGGATCTTTTTTTTCTGGCTTGTCTTTAATTATTGGTGCTTTTTTTGCAGGTGTTGCTTTAGCTAATTCAGATTATAAAACAGAAATTCAGGGGAATATTAATTCACTAAGAGAATTTTTTTCAGTAATATTTTTTGTTTCATTAGGGATGCAATTAAGCATGATATCAAAAAATTTTGTTTTTTTACTTTTTGTTTTATTAGGACTTGTTATAATCCTAAAACCTTTGTTACTTATGTTTCTTGTAAGAATTTTTGGATATAAGAAAAGAACTGCGTTTTTAACTGGGAATGCTTTAGCGCAAACAAGTGAGTTCTCATTAATTATAGTTACCTTAGGATTTGGTTTAGGACATATTAGTTCAGGATTGTTTAGTACTCTTGTTTTATTAACTATTTTAACAATGTCTTTTACATCTTATTTAATAACTTATGAAAAAAGATTAGTTAATTGGTTTGCCTGGCCATTAAATATTCTTGAAGGGATTAAATCAAAAAAAGAAGAATTAGAATTTATTGATATTAATAAAAAAGGAGTGGTAATATTTGGATGCCATAGGATGGGAAGTTTAATTTTAAAAGATTTTGAAAAAGATAAAAAAGATATTTTAGTTGTGGATTATAATCCTGAGATAATTAAAAGTTTAATTGATAAAAAAATCCCTTGCATTTATGGTGATTTTATGCATGAAGAAATTACAGATAAAATAAATCTTAAAAATACTAAAATTGTTGTGAGCACTATTCCCGATTTTGAAGATAATATGCTATTAATTAGAAAAACAAGAAAAATAAATCCAAAGGCAGTAATTGTCATTGTTGCTTCGAGAATAAGTGAGGCTTTAGAATTATATAAACAAGGTGCTGATTATGTTATTTTGCCTAAGCTCCTTAGTGGTCAAAAAGGAGCAGAGTTAATTAAAAAAGCTAAAAGAAACATAACAGAATTAAAAGATATTCGAAGAGAGCATATTAAATATTTGAATTCTGTGCATAAGTTGTTGTATTAATGATGTAATTGTTATAGGGGAGTTAATATTTGGGATTAAGTAATCGTGGGGGCATGTTACCTAAGGTTAATAATCTCACATAGTTTTTTCGTTTTATCGACGGAAATCCATTTCGTGTTTTTTTCACATTTTTGAGAGCTTTTTACTGAATTTTGCTGGTTCAACGCTCCCCGAGTTTTCCTAAATTGATTATTGGAAATCTTTTAAAAGGACAATATATTTACTTTAATAGAATGTCATTTGTTAATACTCTCCCATATGTTAGTAACCCAATAGAAGAATTTTCTGATTTTAAATTTGTTAGCTGGGAAAAATATATTTATCCTAAATTTAAAGGAAACATAAAAGAAGAAGAAAGAGATTTTTTCCTTAACTTGATAATTAAACGTAAACTAAAAAGTGTTATTGATTTTGGTGTTGGTGGAGGAACAGAATTAAACGGGATTATACAAGGGCTAAAAGAAAGAAACTATCATTTAGATGGTGCTGAAGCAAATGAGGTAGATGACGAGTTTATTAGGCAAGCGGATAGATTATTCAAACAAAATAAACCAGAAGTGATTATTCATAAAGCTAATTGGTTAGATTTACCAAAAGCAGAACCTCCATATACCCATTTATTTGATTTTGGTTTTTTAACAGGAAACTCTCTAACTTATATAGGTGGAGGAACTCGAGAATACACAAAAAAAGCTCAGCAAATAGTTGTTGATAAATTTGCTAGCCTTTTAAAAAAAGGAGGATATTTGTTTATTGATTCTAGAAATTATGATTACATTAGATCACTAACAAATTTACCTAAGGAAAAAATTCTTGAGAACTTTTCATTTGATTACACGGTTTATTATCATGGATTCCAAAAGGATATAATTGCTTTCCCAGCCTATATAAGTGACACGGTTGTTGTTATTCATTATTATGACCAGAAAAATAAGAAATGGAGCAAATTAGACTTATACCCAATTTACCAACAAGATATGATTGAGATACTTAGTAAGGATTTTGTGATAGAAAAGGTATATCACAATTTCAAAGAAGAAAAGAAAGAAAAAAGCCTTTTTGTCCAATATCTAGCAAGAAAAAAGTAATACAAAAAGTATCACACTTTGTGTATCAAAATGTGTTATAAATTTCGTAATAAAAAGTACTACACAGAACTCTTCCCCTAGGGGGGTATTAATATAATAAAATATATGCTTTTTAAATTTTTTGCCTAACAAAACATTTAAATACTACTGTTATATTTATAACAATATGGTTATTAATATAACAGTATTGTCAGTTTTAGAACCATTACTTTTTAAAGAAGAATGGGTACATCTTGCAGAGATTTCAAGAGAAGTAAAAATGCCGCATCCAACAGCAAGGATATATCTGGGTAATTTTGAAAAAGAGGGAGTGGTTGTAAAACAGATTAAAGGCAGGCTTACATTATACAAATTAAATTATTCTAATCCTTTAATTATAGATTATCTTGTTTTAGTTGAAAAGAATAAATTGATAAAAAAATGCTCTAAAGAAATATTATTAAGAGAAATAGTTTCTTTTTTGCATGAGTCAAACAATCCAGTTATTATTTTTGGCTCTGCTTCTGTTGATTTGAAAAATGCAAATGATATTGATTTAATTATCATTAAAGAATTTGAAAAAAATAAATTTAAAGAATTTGAAAAAAAACATAATATAAAATTTCATTTGATTAACTTAAAAAAATTAGGGGAAATAGGCCTAAGTCTAAAAGAAGAAATAAAAAAGAAACATTTAATAGTTCAAGACTCTGAAGAAATTATAAAATGGATGTTAAAAAATTAAAATGGTGTTGTAAGCAATCTGCAGGTTTAAAAATAGATAAATCCAATGATAATTTAGCAAGAGAATATCTACAAAGTGCAGAAGAAACTCTTTCTGTTTTGCAGGACATTAAAGGCAAATCAAATATGTGGCTGGCAACTACAAAGTACTATTCTGAATACTTCTCTATTTACGCTTTACTTCAAAAGCTAGGGATTAAGTGTGAAATACATGATTGCACAATCGAAATAGCAAAGTTATTGGAAGAAATTAAAATAATTCCTGAAGATTGCTCTAAAAAACTTGAAGATGATAAAGAGTTAAGAATAGACAATCAATATTATCTTAAAAATAGACCTGTTGAGATTAATAGTAGAGAATTAAGCGAATTTATTCTAACTATAAAGAATAAAATAAATTCTATAACTCTTGATGAAATCGACAAGGCAAGAGATGAAATTAAGAAAATAATTGGTTAATCTATAGTCGTTCTTAATAAATTAATTCCTCTCAAATTTCTTAAACTTGAAGTTTAAAAAATCGTGGGGGCATTTATCCCACTCACCAAAACTCAACAACCTTCTCTTTATTTTTATTATAAAAATAAACAGCATGATTTAATTTTTCTTTTGAAACTGCATAAATAGTTAAAATTTTATCTGATTTTTCTGCAATCTGATTCTTTTTTTTATGAAGGTAAATTCCTGCTAATTTATCTTCAGGACATCCTGCATATCTTGCAAGAAGATTGATTAATTTATTATTTATATGTTTAATTTTAATTTTTCTTTTTGCTTTTATTACATGAGGGAATATTTGTTCTTTAAATTTGTTTAATTTATTAATATCCCCTTGTTGTTCTTTTATTATTTGCTTAAATTTTTCAAAAGCTTTTTTTGAATCAAGAATCTCCTTTGCTTTTTCTATGCCTTTACCTTTTTTTACCTTTCCTGCAAGTTCTAATAATTCTCCTGCTAAAAAAACTGATTTTTCTTCTAAATCTTTTGGAGAATCTGTTCTTGTTAAAACTTTTAAAATATCTTTTATTTCCAAAACAGGACCTATTCCATTTCCAATTGGTTCAGTTCCATCAGTTAAAACAACTTCAAGTTTTAGATTAAATTGTTTTGCTAATTTTATAAATTTTAATTTTAATTTTTTTGCTTGTAATTTTGAAACTTTTGCAGATTTTCCATAAGGAATATCAATCAATATATATTTGCTTCCAACTGAAATTTTTTTTGATAAAATGCTTGCTAATACTTGTGTAGTTGAATCTATACTTACTATTCTTTCTATTTTTATTATTTTATCATCAACAGGTGCTAAACCTAAAGCTCCTCCCCAGACTAAACAAGCATTTGTTTTTTTAATTATTTTTTTTATTTCATTTAATGAAAAATCAACTTTTGCTATTGTTTCAATTACATCTACTGTTCCTGCAGCACTTGTTATTGCTCTTGAAGATGTTTTTGGTATTTTAAGTCCTGCTGCTGCACAAATGCTTACAACTATTGGGGTTGTCCTGTTTCCAGCTATTCCTCCGATGCTGTGTTTATCTACAACTTTCCCGCTTAATTTTAATTTTTTTCCTGTGTCAATCATTGCTTGAGTAAGATATTTAGTTTCTGTTAAAGACATTTCTTGAATATAAACTGCTGAAACAAAAAATGCAATTTCAACTTCTGTTAGAGAATTATTTGCTATATTTTCTATAATTTCTTTTATTTCATGTTTTTTCAAAGTTTGGCCACTTAATTTCTTTTTTATTAAAGATATACTACGTGGAGATTTTGTTATATTTATATTAACAATTTCTTTATTTTTGAGATTAAGATATTGGATAATATCTCTTGAGACGGCAATTTCTCTTGGAGTTATTATTTTTGAAATAGTATCTATAACTGAGATTATGTTTTTCTTTTTATTTTTAATTGAAACTCTATCTCCAACATGCAAGCTCATTTTTTTAGCTGTTTTTTCATGAATCATGCAGACTGGTTTTCCTGTTAAAAAATTTAGTTTTTTTATTCTTAGTTTCATTTTCCAAGACAACCTATAGTTTTCTTAAAGCAACTTTTCTTTAAAGATGCCTCTTTTAATAAGATAAATAAAATAATAGAAAAGAGTATAAAAATGTTGTTGAGACGTTTTAGTAAATTAATGTTTCTTAAAATCATCAATTTTTTTAAAGATTATATTTTCATCGAATTTTTGTTTTCTATATATTTCAATTACTAATAAAACATATGCTAAAATCAATGGACCTAAAATAAGTCCTAGGATTCCAAATACAAAAAGTCCTCCAATCATTCCAATTAAAATAACTGCAGGATTTATTTGAGTTTTTCTTGAAACTATTAAAGGTCTTATTATTGTGTCAATCCAGTTGATTAAAAATAATCCATAAATAAGAAGGCCTAATCCTGCCCCTGTTCTTCCAATTGCAAATAAATAAATGTCAATTGGAATCCAAACAAGCCATGGTCCAATTATAGGAATTATTCCAATAATCATTGTTAAGAGAGTTAATAAAAGGGCATTTGGAACTCCAAAAATAAAATAACCTATTCCTGCAATTATTCCTTGAAAAATTCCTACAACAATCTGGCCTACTAAAACAGATTTTGTTATGTTTTTAAAATGTTGAAAGAATTTTTCTTGAACTTCTTTTTTTAAAGGAGATAGAGATTTAATATATTCAAAAGCTTTTTCTCCATCTTTTAAAGAATAAAATAAAATAAGAAATACTACAAGTATTTGAAGAATAAAAGAAGGAAGATCTAAAACAAAATCTCCAATACTGCTAGCAAATTTAGCAAGTAATTTTGAAATAGAAGAGTTTATTGAACTTACCATGTTTGTTGAAAGTTCAGAGGAAAAGAAATCAGGGAGGGAGCTTTGTATTATATTTGTTAAATTTGTTTTTTGTAAAGACGAATAAAGACTAAGAACTTGATTTAATAAAGAACCTAAGATTATACTAGTAAAAATAAGAAGGATAAATAATAATCCCATACAAATAATAAAAGCAGAAGCATTTTCATTTTTTATTTTTGATAAAGTGTATTTGTAAACTGGATAAAGAACATACGCAAATAAGACTCCATAAATTATTGCAAAAATTATTGGTTTTATAACTATGAATGCTATTATAAAAAGTCCAATGACTAATATATAATTCAATAACTCTTTGAAATTATCTTTATCTAACATATGTATTATAAGATAATAGTTGTTTATAAAATTTGCGTCGGGGGGAGCGTGTCTAAAAATAAAATTAAATAGCTAGCTCACCTCATTTGTTTAGCATAAAGGAGGTGATTAATATGCTAGCTAGATGGACAACAGAAATAAATAATATAAATCTTGTGCTTCATAATGTGAAAAGATTATGTAAGCACTTAATAAGAAAAAAGGAGGGAAGAGGGAGAAATCCAAAACATAATCCTACTGAATATGCTCAATTAATCATTCTTAAAGAACTTGAGAAAAATAGTTTAAGAAGAGCAGAAGTGAGATTAAGCAGGCTTGTTATTGGAGAAAGAGTAGATCATTCTGTGATAAGCTATTGGGAGAAAAAGCCAGAGATTGTGAGATGTTTAAAATTGATTATCTCAAGAGCAGGGCAGTTATTAGATAAGTTATGTAAACAAACATTTACTTTTGTTGATGCAACAAAATTTACTTCTTGGAATAAACAAGAAGTAGAGATTCACGTCGCTAATAGGATTGTAGATGGAACAATTTATCCAATTGGAGTAAGTTTTTTAACTAATAGTGTACATGATCCAGTGAAAGAATGTTTGCCTCCTGGAACAGGTAAACTTTATGCAGATGCATGGTATGATGCAAACAAAGCGATAGGAGTTATGTTTAATAAAGGATATGAACCTATTGTATGTCCAAACAAAAGAAGAACAGATGGTTATTGGAGAAGAAAAGCTAGAAAACTTTACTGGCTAATTGAAAACAGGCTCGGTTATAGGCAAAGAGGAAGAGGAGAAAGTCTGTTTGGAAGTTTAACTAATGAATTTGGAGATAGATTTAAAGCCTGTAAGGAGGAAGTTATGCAAGTAAGAACTCTCGGAAGAATTATAAGTTATCAAGTTAAGTTATTAATTAGGGTTAATAATAAAACAATTAGCATTTATTTACTAATTGTTAGACACGCTCCGTCGGGGGGTTTGAATACAATTTAAATGATTTAGGATTATTGGAGATATTTGCTCGG